>JBBKWI010000023.1:0-18542 GCA_037968875.1 Candidatus Sericytochromatia bacterium
GCAGGCTCCCGGGAGAAAGTCTTTAAACTCAAACGCCTCAGTCTGCTTGCCGGGGTGCGCCTGCGTCTGGTGAAAAAGCATCCTTTGCGCCCGTTGACTACGCGCCAGATCCCTGCCGGGGACTATGCCTTTGCCTTGCAGATCAATGGCCAGCGACAGGGTTTTCAGGATTTTGTCTTGTGTGCTGCGCCTTTGCCCTGAAATCGGACCTGTTAAATCAAGTGTTGTGGCTTTACAAAGGACTTTGAACCCCAATTTTTACAAGCTCGAGACTCATTTTAAAGCACATAAATAGAGTCTATGATTATAAAGATATGTTTTGACTTCTTTTGTTTTTTAGATTAGAGTCTATGCAGCAGTGCTTTGCATGAGAGTTAATTAAAAGTATATAGGGGTCATAAATTGCTTGCGATTAAACTATTTCTCTGTATATTTACGATTATAGCTATCTCTGCTTGTCAAAATTCAAGTATTCAACCTGTTTCAACCCATGATGCATCCTCTCCAGTGCCAATGGTGTCTGCAAGTGCAACGTCAACGCCCTTACCTGTGGCTACGCCAACCTTGGCGGCGACAGCCACGCCGATCCCCGGCTTGAGCCCGACGGGGCCAACGCCAACGCCTAAAGTGTTGCCTGCTGATTATTTGACTTATCAGCAGCATTCTGAGGGTCGTTATTGTGAGCCCTTGAAGCCACTGGCTGAAATACAGCCTCGGCTCAGATTTCCGATCGATGTGGCCGTTAGTTCTGACGGGGAATCAGTATATGTAGTTAACCAAAGATGTGATACCAATCCATCTGTCCCACCATTTGCATATGATCCGCTCTTTAAAGAAACTTTTATGAGTGATTGTTATGGAGAATATGTTGAAAGTGAAAATTTGCCCAGTGTAATTGAGCGAATACATATTTATCAAATTCAAAATGGAAAACTTAAAAGGTATGGACCAAATGATTCCGCATTGACCTGTCAAATGAGTGATGAAATCGAAATGGGTTTGAATCAAGAATTGTTAACAACTAATCTCGTTAAGGGGCAGCTTTTATCCATTTCATCGAATACTCTAGAACTTACTCATGAAAGCAATAGCAGCATAAGAGAACCTAATTTTCAGATGTTTAATCGTGGTGGGAATCCGGCCAGTTTGCATTCAATTCCTTATCAAAAAAAGTTACTGACGACCTATTCCGGTGGAACTTTTGGTAGAGCAGTTTTCCAATATATTTTTGATCAGAGTCAGAAAGTAAAAAAGTTAGATTTCTTGATCAATAATTATTATATGATATCGTATACTTTTCGTGACGCTAGATTGGGAAATAATCCCCAAAAAGAACAACTTATTGTAAGTTATGGTCAAGGCCCAATTTACTATGGTGAGCGTTCCCAATTTTACCCTCACCAAGGTATATACAAAATACTTATCGGTGGTTCAAAAGAGTCTACGAATCAGACAATAGGTTTCAAAGATGGTTCGGCACAAGAAGCTAGATTTGGTGGTGTTTATGGTTTCCGCTGGGCCAGCGCCACCCGTTTATATGTAACTGACACAAAAAATCATGCCATTCGCAGAATTGACTTTGCCAATGACGATTTTTTCCCAGAAGTTGAAGTCACCACTCTGGCAGGTAATGGTGAATCAGGTTTGCAAGACGGTTTAGGTCGAGAAGCCCAGTTTAACTTTCCGACCAACTTGGATATTGACGCCAGTGGCAATCTGTATATTGCTGATACGGGCAATCATGCCATTCGCAAAATTACCCCCCAAGGAGAGGTGACTACCCTATATGCTGAAACGAACGCTAAGCTTTAGCTTGCTTTTGCTTGCCTGTGCCCCTACCCAAATCAGATCTATCGCTCGTTCAGCATCTCTTGTATCTGCCAGGACAGAATCAATTAAATTCAACACCAGTAAGGTTTTAATGCCCGCTTGCGCCTAAGTTGCGCTCTCGCTTAATCTGCGGGTATGACTATTTTTGAACAAGTACTAGAGCTACCCGTGACCGTCAAGGCTTTGTATGAGTGGCATGCTCGACCGGGCGCCTTTCAGCGTTTAAGCCCACCCTGGGTCAGCGTTAGAGTGACTGCGCGCCAGGGGCAGGGTATTGACGCTGGCAATTGGCTCAAAATGAAAATGGGACTGAGTCCCTTGCCCTGGCTAGCTCGGCATCGGGCTGAGATCCCGGGGCAGATCTTTATTGATTTACAAGCACGCGGTCCTTTCGCCTATTGGCAGCACCAACATCTATTTGAAGCCCTGCCTGATGGCTGCCGTCTCTGTGATCGGGTCGAATATCACTTGCCGCTGGCACCGCTCTCGAATCTGGCGCAGCCCATGATTGCGACTGAGTTGGAGCGCATGTTTGCCTATCGTCACCGCGTCACTGCCAGTGATCTACTGACCCATCAAACTTATTTAAAAGGACAAAAACCCATGAAAATCTTAATCAGCGGTGCCAATGGCCTGATTGGCTCGATTTTAAAGCCTTTCTTGCGTACCGGAGGACATACGGTCTATCAGCTCGAACGCCAGAGCAGCTCAGACCCTCAGTCTATTTTTTGGCAGCCTCGCAGTGGCGAGATCGAGCTAGAGAAACTTGAAGGCCTGGATGCCGTGATTCATTTGGCGGGCGAGTCGGTTATGGGGCGCTGGACTCCGGAAAAAAAAGAACGCATTCTCAAGAGTCGCGTTGAGGGCACACGTTTGCTTGTCGATAGTCTGGCGCAATTAAAACAGCCTCCCAAAGTTCTGATCTGCTCTTCTGCTGTGGGCTATTATGGCGATCGTGGTGCCGAAAGGTTGAGCGAAACGGCACCCGCGGGTGAGGGGTTTTTAGCTGAAGTCTGTCAGGCCTGGGAAGCTGAAGCAGCTCGAGCTGCTGACTATGGCATCCGCACGATCATGGCCCGTACGGGGATTGTGCTCTCTGGCCAGGGCGGGGCACTGGCGACGATGTTGCCCCCCTTTCAATTGGGGCTCGGTGGCAAATTGGGTTCAGGCCAGCAGTATATGAGCTGGATCAGTATTGACGATATGATACGAGCCTTTTACCATTGCCTCTATACAGAGAGTCTTTCTGGCCCGGTCAATTTTGTGGCTCCTAGCCCTTTGCAGAACAGTCGCTTTACCGAAAGTTTGGCACGGGTTTTACATCGTCCGGCATGGTTTCAGGTGCCTAAATTTGCACTCGATCTGGTGATGGGTAAAAGTGCTGATGAAATGCTATTGGCCAGTACACGGGTGGAGCCTGCACAATTGGTCAGTTCGGGCTTTATCTTTCAATACCCGGATCTGGACTCGGCTCTGCGTCATGAACTGGGACGCTAAACTGGGCATAAAGCGCTTTGATTTGTTCAATGCACTCAGTCGGGGCCTCTAAGATGCCCCAGCCCTGCTGACTCTGCCAGAGGCTCCCCAGGGATTCGTCACATAAGCGATGCAGCCAATGGGGGATCTGATGCTCGTCTAAAACATCGCTAAAGAGTAGGGCTTCGAATTTATTGTGCAGACGTAGGATGGGCACCCACTGGGAACGCTTATTGGCTGACATGGTCTGGACTCCTTTGGTGCTGATCTGTCTTTAGTTTAAGTCATCTTTAAAGATCATAGCTTGAGACTGGGTCGCTTCATTCAGCGTTTTGCTTTGTTTAATGCTTCAAGACCCTTAATTTGTTGCTATACTCAGAAAAAATGCCCATTGTCGGGCGGATTATCAATTGAAAATTTTGGTTAGCTAAATGCGAAAAATAATTGGCCTTTTCACCCTGTTGACATTGTTGCTAAGTCAGGCTATTTTGCCATCTACAGCTCAGGCCCAGCAGGCCCCACGTGTCTTTGTCAATGGACAATTGGTGGGCTCACAACTGCTGCCCTTTGTCCATCAATCTACTTTGTTTGTTCCGATTCAATTGATCGAGCATCTGGGCTTTCAGGTGCATTTGGATCCTGTTAAACGCTCAGCGCGTTTGATCCAGCCGGGTCGTTTTTTTGTGCTCAAAGCCGGCAGTAAAGTCATTTCCTGGAAAAAGGAAGGCATGCAGATCTCCCATGAGCCGATCTGGCAGGACAATACTTTATTTGTTCCACGTTCATTGTTTGGCAGTTTGGGCGTTTTGATGAGCTATTCGGCTTATACCAATGAGTTTAAAATCACTGCCAATTTAAACCAACTCGAAAATCTGCAGATCTATCCCAATAAGGTCTATAGCCGTCTGGTGTTCCGTTTCTCCAAGCAGCCGGTCTACACGGTTCAAGAAAGCGATCAGCGTCTGATTATTGATCTCAAGGGTATCGACCCGGAGAACCTGGCTACTCTCGACACCAGCTTTAAAGATGCTGCATTGGCGAGTATCGATTTGCAAAAGACAGGCCCTGGTACGGCCCGCATCACGATTAACAAAGCCTATCCGATGCCTCATAAAATCTATTGGCTGAGTGATCCCGATCGCCTGATGGTCGATCTGGTGCGAATTTTTCAGGAACAAAAGCAATCTCAGGTGGCGCCAGGGATCAATCTAGAAAGTACCTATCAGGGCTTTGACTTTGGCCCGGTGCGTTATTTTGCATTGACGATCTCGCCCCAGGCGCGGGTCAAATTGGTGCCTGCAGTCGCGGGTTCAGAGCGTTCTTTTGGTAAGGCCAGTGTCAGTCAATTGAGCCGGAAATACGGTGCCATTGCAGCGATCAATGCCTCTTACTTTAACCGCGAGGGCTATACCCTGGGCCTGATGATGAAAGACCGTGAGTTTATATCGTCTCCGATTTATGGCCGGACATTTTTGGGCATCGATCAAAAGCAAACCCCCTTTGTGGATGATACCAGTCGCTCGCTTTCGGTTTTTTTTACTCAGGAAAAGCATAACCTCGCTTTTAATGCTGTCAATTTACCGCGACAAGACCAGCAATTGGTTCTCTATACGCCCCATTTTGGCCAGCGCACAGGCACATCTGCCAATGATAGCTTTGAGCTACAAGTTCAATTAGACGGTACGATTAGTGCGATTGGCAGCAATAATATGGAGATCCCCGAAGATGGCTTTGTGATCTCAGCCCAGGGCGGCGCCTCGCGTTGGTTACGCGCCAATGCCTATGAAGGTATGCAGGCCTTGGTTTTCTCGAAGCTCTGGGAGCAATGGGCCAATCTGAATCATGCTATTAGCGGCGGGCCACGCCTGCTCAAACGCGGCCAGGTCGCCGTTAATTCTAGCGAAGAAAAGTTTCAGGCTGATATCGCCATTGGCCGGGCACCCCGTACGGCACTGGGTCTTAAAGCCAATGGCGAAATCGTGATGGTCGTTGTCGATGGGCGCAGCAGCCGCAGCAAAGGCCTTACACTGATCGAATTGGCCCAATTGCTCAAAGAAAAAGGCGCTGTCGAAGCCCTCAATTTTGATGGCGGTGGTTCCAGTGCCATGGTGGTCAAAGGCCGAGTCGTGAACTCACCCTCCGATGGCTCGGAACGAGCGGTGGGGAGTGCACTGTTGGTGATGCCTGAGTAAAAAGCGAACAGCCGAGCCTAAATTGTTGAGCGTGCTCGGCTGTTGATCTTCTCAGTTTGAATTTAGCTTTGAATATCTCAACTAGAGAATTTGGCCCTGATGTATTTGTTCTAGCTTTTTCTCATGATAAGCCAGACTTTCTCTTAACACCGTTAAGCTGCGATCCAAAGAGGTGCGGGCCTGACTCTCTGTCGTTGTTTGGGTTTGATGGGCCTTCTGAGCTTCTAAGAGAAATTGTTCGGTTTCTTCAAGCCATTTACGCGTCTGATTGCTCAAATTGACGCTGCCGTTGCCTGTTAAACTGAGCCCTTGCTGTAATTGATTGGCTTTCTCGATTAAAGCGAGAAGCTGGGTATCTTGTTCTGAGGTTTTGGCCGCTTTTTTCAGAACCGGATCAGCCAGTAAGTGATTGTTTGCTTTGATAATTTGATTAAGCTGGTTCAGTAGCTTATTCGCTATATCATTTAATTCATCAGCTCGACGCAATACGGTTTCAGCCAATTGCAATTGCCGATCTCCGCGTTGAGAACCCTGTGCGATTCTGGCGAGGTCTTGTTCAATCTGGCGAATCTGGAGCTCGTTATGGGCTTGTTGGTCGGGGCTCAGAGCTGCCCAGCGTTGAGGGTCTTGCTTGATAGCATAGAGTTCTTGCAGTTCTGCTGTTGCCTTCTCGTGTGCTGTCTGTAAATGGGTACGACCGGGGTTTATTTTATCGTCAATGACATATTGGACTCGCTGCCCAAGCTGCTGATTTTTTTGTTGTAATTGCGACGCCTGATTTTGGGTTTGCGCCAGATCTGTATTGATGCCTTGCAAGACCCACTGTTGTGCAGCGACACCTTGCCCTAATTTTTGTTTGAACTGTTCTTCCGTGAGCTCTCTACCTTCTTGTAAATAACGGGTTTGTCCGTCAGCTGTGACTTCAACTTTAAGCCCAACAATAGCTAGCTTGGCGTTGATTTGAGCGGCTTCGGTAGCAGAGCGCACAACCGGCAAGCCATCAGGGAACTGGCAATAGATGTCTCTGAGATCTCGCAAGACGACTTGTTGCTGAGCGGATTTTTCTTTGAGTGTTTCTGTTCGACGTCCGACTATTTCTAAATCAGTACTGACTTGCTCTTGTTGGTTCATCAATTCAGCGAGCTCTTTGGTGCCAAGCTCGATCAAGCTTTCGCCCGCAACGATTAAGTCCTGATAAGTAGTCATCTTATCGCTTAAGGCAATGAGTGGACTGTCTGTGGCAAAGCTATTGTGTCGAAAGTTTAAGCTTACTGGATCGGGCCTGACTGAATCAGAAAAGCTCATACCTGGGGCCGTAAAACGATTGGCTGCTGTCGCTTTCTGCTGAATAGCAGGCTGAACTGGGGATCCAAAGAGGGTATTGTTTGCTATCGGCTGTTTGGTTTCAAGCAATGCACTACAGACATCCTTGAGCATGCCGAGATCGTAAGGGGTGCAAACGGTGGGGCGACGGGGCTGACCAGGGACTGTTGATACGCGATTGGTCAGATTATAAAGCTGTAGGCCATCGGTCAAGAGTCCAAAATGCTTTAAAGAGGCGTTGATTTGGCTGACTTCGTCTGCAGACAAAGGGGTCGCACTGGGATTATTCAGTCCGCGCAAGCGCTCGCTTAAGGTACTCAGTGTGCTTTGCAATTGTTGTACATTCAGACTTTTGCCATCCCGGCTGATTTTAGCGATTGCATAATCAAAAGGCTGATAACCTTTGCCTGAGGATTTCACGTCCTGATTTGCCCGAGGGCCCTGAACACCTTGACGCAGATAAAGACTCTCTAAGATCCGCTCACCCCGTACAGCAGCCGGGCTTTTTATTTCAAGCCCCTTGAAAGCTTGCGTACCGGTCGCTTGGGGAGACTCACCATCTGGAAAGATGACCAGACTGGTTAGACTGTCACCTTTGTTAACGCTAATCTCTGCAGTTGTAGGCATTTCGTGATTAAGTGATAGATCTGAACCGGGTAAAGAAGGGCTGAAAGGATTGGCTTGAGGTGTAAGCTTTGCATTGAAATCTACTTTGCCGAATTCAGGAAGTGGAGCGGTTTGCGGACGGTTGCCAAAATTAATATTCATAAACTTTAGGGTGTTTCTTTCTGACTACTGTGCATAAATTTTGTATTGAAATAACTATACCCAAGCCCAATCTATTTAAATCAAAAAAAACACAAGCAAGATTAAATTAAGGTTAATCTTTGATTTGAGCTTTGTCTGATCAGGAGTGGCTAATTTGCGCACTTTGAGCGGTTCTTGTAAACGGGGCAATAAATAAAACGCTTGACTCTGACGCCACGTGATAGTTCATGCTGTTATTTATGAAGGGATTCAGAACATGAAATATTCAGTCAAACAATGGTCAGAGCTTGCGGGTGTCACGCAGCGAACCTTGCATCATGATGATGGTTTGCATTTTAAAGCAAATTTCGATCAATTGGATCGGCCTGGAAAACTATTTAAAAAAAAGCAATTCAGGTCTATTGTGACGAGTTGGAGTTTGTTGTTTAGAGTGAGGCAAAGTGGCTATTTTCTAAATGAGAACGCAAAGAAATTTAGAAGCTCTTGATCAGCTCTTGAAAGACCTGAACGCCGCTGCGAAAAACAGGCCAACCATCTCCGACCAAGACTGCTTCCAGCGCAGGGCTGCTTGTCGCCAGACGACGGACGGAATCCTGCGCTGCGCTTTTGTCGCTGAGCTTGGCATCGGGCAAGAGGCAAAGCTGTCCAGCCCGGTGGGCCCGAATCAAATCGCCGGTGATCAAGGTATGTCCTGCAATCAAAAAAGCCAATTCACCCCGGGTTTTAGAGCCTTGCATTGCAAAGACTTTCAGACCGGCTAGGGGTTCGTCTCCGTCAGCAAGTTGATGCGAATAAACCTGATTCTCGCTTTCAGCGGCTGGCCCCCAGATCTGAGCCCCGGTCAGCTCTGCCAGGGCCTGTGAGTGGCGCAAGTGATCGGCATTGCTGACAAAAATATGGCTAAGTGTACCTAGCGAGAGCAGATGCTGCTGGTCATGCGCTGAGAGTGGCAGTGGGTCAAAGGCGCAATTGCCCTCGGGCCTTACCCAGAGTACCGAATGGAAGTCGAGGTTGCGCTCGGGGTTAAACTCTGTCCAACCCCAGAATTCAGGACGATGTAATGCTTTCATGCGGGCTTTTAAACTCCCAGCATCAAACGGGCAGGGTCTTCGATCAGGTCTTTGATACGCACCAGAAACTGAACGGCTTCTTTGCCATCGATCAGGCGGTGATCATAGGAGAGGGCGAGGTACATAATCGGACGGATCTCGACCTGGCCTTTGATCGCTACGGGTCTTTCGACAATATTATGCAGGCCTAAGATCGCACACTGAGGGACATTGATAATCGGTGTCGAGAGCATCGAACCAAAGACACCGCCGTTGGTGATTGTAAAGGTCCCACCCTGCATTTCTTCGATCGTCAGTTTACCGTCGCGGGCACGGGTTGCCAGTTCGATGATTTCGCGTTCGATCTCATCAAAATTGAGGCTCTCGGCATTGCGTAAGACCGGGACGACCAGGCCCTTGTCCGAAGACACAGCCACGCCCACATCGCAATAATCATGAAAGATAATTTCTTTCTCATCGAGCTGGGCATTGACTGCTGGGAAGTCGATCAGAGCTAAGCAAGAAGCGGCAGTAAAGAAGCTCATAAAGCCCAGGCCGACGCCATATTTCTCTTTGAAAGCGACCTTGTACTTGCTGCGCAGGGCCATCACCGCTGACATATCGACTTCATTAAAGGTCGTCAGCATGGCCGTCTCATTTTTGGCCTCGACCAATCGGCGGGCAATTGTCTGGCGCAAACGCGACATTTTTTGACGCTCAGTTCCGCGACCTTCATGCTGATCTGCAGCGCTGGATGACGGTGACGACTGAGCTGGCTGGGATTTGGCTTTGGTAGCGGAGTCTTGTCCGGGCTCTGTACTTTTTTGGCTGGCTTTGAGCACGTCTTGCTTGGTAATACGACCGGCGCGACCACTGGCCACGACATTTTCCGGGCTCAGACCTTCTTCACGCATCAATTTGGCAGCGGCTGGTGACGGATAATCCTGGCTATAAGGGCTGTTCTGAGCCTTGTGGTCAGCGCTAGCGCCTCTTTCGGCATCAGCGGAGGCATTGACCTGGGTTTTGTCCTGGGCTGGGCTCTCTTCAGTTTTGCCGGTTTTTTCTTGAGCGCTGCTCTGAGCTTTTGATTGCTCTGCTTTTCCGCCAGCTGAGGTGTCGATGCGGCAAAGCACGGCCCCGACTTCGATATCGTCACCTTCTTCGACCATTAATTCAACGATTTTACCGGCTTGCTCAGCAGGAACTTCCACGGATGCTTTGTCCGAATCTAGCTCACAGAGAGTCTGATCCATTTCGACCGTATCGCCAACGGCGACAGACCAGCTATTGAGGGTGGCTTCAGTAATAGATTCTCCCAGGGCCGGAACTTTGATATCGACTGTACTCATGCTTTGTTCTCTTTCTGATCAGGCGCAATGCTTAAGGCCCGCTGAATAATATCGTCTTGCTCTTGTTTGTGTTGTTTGTGATAGCCCGTGGCGGGTGAAGCGGCTGTGCGCCGAGAAATAATCTCTAAGTTGGCGTCTCTAAACATGCGCAGGATATAGGCCCAGTAGCCCATGTTTTCAGGTTCTTCTTGTACCCAACAGCGACTTTGGACCTGATGATAACGCTCAAAGATGGCTTCCAGGCGGGCTTTGGGGAAGGGAGCCAATTGCTCTACGCGCACAATCGCTACGTTGTCGATGCCCTGCGCTTCGCGGGCTTCTAGCAAATCATAATAGATTTTGCCAGAGCATAAGAGCAGGCGTTGCACTTTATCAGGATTGGCGGTCGGATCATCGAGCACTTCTTGAAAGCGGCCCGTGCTAAAGTGTGCCAGAGGTGACACACAGCGCGGGTGGCGCAAGAGTGATTTGGGGGTCATCACAGTGCAAGGCTTGCGGAAAGGCCAGGCCAATTGGCGGCGCAGCAAATGAAAGTAATTGGCGGGCTCAGTGATATTGGCAACCACCATATTATTATCGGCAGCCAATTGTAAAAAGCGTTCCGGACGAGCGTTGGAGTGCTCCGGGCCCTGGCCTTCGTAACCGTGAGGCAGCAGCAAGACCAGGCCGTTCATACGTTGCCATTTACTCTCGGCAGATGAGACAAATTGATCGATCATGACCTGAGCACCATTGGCAAAATCGCCAAATTGGGCTTCCCAGATCACCAATGCCTGCGGTGTTGCCATGGCATAGCCATACTCAAAGCCCATGACGGCATATTCAGAGAGTAGGGAATTATAGATTTGCAATTGGCGGGGTTGATCGCTGGAGATATGATTGAGCGGGCAATAAGGGGCGCTGGTTTTGGCATCAAAGACCATGGCATGGCGCTGAGAAAAGGTCGCTCGAATCACGTCCTGGCCTGACATGCGTACAATTTTGCCGTCGGCCAGAATCGAGCCCATTGCCAGCAATTCAGCGCTGGCCCAATCGAGACTCTGTTTTTCAAAAAAGGCTTCCTGGCGGTATTTCAGAATGCGGCCTGCTTTTTTGAGGGGGTTAAAGTCTTCTGGCAGGGTGGTTAGTGCTTTGCCGATTTGCTGAAGTAATGCTTCTGAAATCGCTGTGTCAGGGGACACGTCAAAGTCTTCGGGCTTAGCATAGCTTAGCTCGTGCCACTCTTCTTCTAAGCGGGTCGGCACATAGGGGATTTCTTCCTGGTGCAATTCGTCTAAACGGGCCTGTAAGAGCTGACGGTATTCGTCTTGCATTTCTTCGGCTAATTTGGCATCGACATCGCCGCGTTCGATCAGGGTTTGATTATAGATTTCGCGCGGTGTCGCGTGCTTGCCAATCAGACGGTAAAACTGGGGCTGGGTAAATTTGGGTTCGTCGCCTTCGTTGTGGCCATGCCTGCGATAGCAGACCATATCGATAAAAATATCGCGGTGAAAGGTCTGGCGATACTCGATCGCCAATTGAGCCACAAAAGCCACGGCTTCAGCGTCATCGCCGTTGACATGCAAGACTGGCGCGTCAATGATTTTGGCGACATCAGTACAGTAAATGCTGGAACGGGCGTCAAAAAAGTCGGTCGTAAAACCAATTTGATTGTTGATCACAAAGTGAATCGTGCCGCCACAGTGATAGCCATCGAGCTCTGACATTTGAATCAGTTCATAAACCACGCCCTGACCGGCAATCGCGGCGTCACCATGGATCAGGATCGGAATCGCCTGATTGAAATCGCCAGCGTATTCGTCATCGATCTGAGCGCGGGTATAGCCAGTAACCACGGAGTTGACGGCTTCTAAGTGCGATGGATTGGGAGCCAGCTTGAGTAGTAGTTCTTTGCCATTATCGAGGCGAAATTGGCTGGTATAACCAATATGGTATTTGACATCGCCATCACCCATGGTGTGATCGGGATTATCGACGCCTTCAAATTCTTTGAAGATCTGCTCATAGGTTTTGCCAATAATATTGGCAAGTACGTTTAAGCGGCCCCGGTGAGCCATGCCAATGATGACTTCTGAGGCGCCTGAGTCAGCGGCTTCGCGGATCATCAGATCCAGAGCGGGGATCGTATTCTCACCCCCTTCGAGGGAGAAGCGTTTCTGGCCGACGAATTTTTTACCCAAAAACTCTTCAAAAGCGGTGGCCTGATTGAGTTTCTTGAGGATTTGTTTTTTAGTTGCCAGTGAGGGCTGATAGGTCTGCATGCTTTTTTCGATTTTATCGCGTAGCCAGTGCAGGCGCTCGGGTTCGCGAATCGAGGTATATTCAAAGCCCAAATGGCCTGTGTAAATCTGCTGTAGTGTTGCCAGAATTTGCTTGAGGGTGGCATTGCCCAGCCCCAGTTCCTGGCCTGCCTGGAAGGATTGCTCCAAATCGCTTTCGTCCAGGCCAAAGTCGCTCAGATCGAGCAAGGGCTTATGATCACGGCGGGTGCGAATCGGATTGGTTTTAGACAGCAAATGGCCGCGTGAACGATAGGCCTGTATCAACTGGTAAACCTGGACTTCTTTGCTGGTATCGGACTGGGCTTCAGCGGAGTCAGGCTGTCCACTGGTGGGTGCTGAATCCGTGTCACTTTGGTATTCAAAGCCTTCAAAAAAATAGCGCCAGCTCGGGTCGACGCTGTTCGGGTCGACTTGAAACTGGCTGTAAAGCTGGTCAAAATATTGAAGCTGGGTCGGGTTTAAGGGCGGTGTACGGCTCATGGCTTATCCTAATGTAAAAGGGTCTGATAGTTTGGATTCAGTATAGCCGATGACTTTGCTTGTAACGGCAAAAAAGGCAGTTTAAAGCAACGATTTTTGCACAATCAGGAGATTGCCCCAGGGGTCGAGATGAAGCGCAAAACCCGGTGCCAGCCAGAAGGTCGAGCTGCTTTCTAAAATCAGGGCTGGCCCTGAAATTAGCTGGTTTTGGGCCAATTCACTGCGCTGATAAGCGGGTGCCTGGATCCAGCCATCCCTTAGCCAAAGGAGAGTTTGCTCAGGCACTGCAGCCTGTCTGTTTTGCCAGAGCGGTAAATCAGGGCCTTTCACTGCCAGGGTTTGGCGCAAGCGCAAGGTCACCAACTCAAGAGGGTGCTCGGGTCGGGCGTAGCTGTGCAAGCGGGCATGGGCTTGATGGAAGGCAGTGGCGCTGGCCTGTGGATCTCCCTGCCAGGGCAGGTTGATTTCAAAGGACTGACCGGCGTAGCGCAAGTCGAGGCCATAAGCGTAAGTCGCCAGGGCTTCATCTGGCAATTGCTGCTGCATTTGCGCAAAGGCAGCGTTCAGTTGCTCAGTCTGATGGAGTTCTATTTGCCCCAGTACCGTCAGCGATAAATCGCGCACCTGATCGGCATAAAGCATACCAAAGGCTGAGAAAACGCCTGCATGCACGGGTAAGATAATCTGCGGAATCTGTAAGCTCAGAGCCAGGTCACAGGCATGCAGGCCACCAGCACCCCCAAAGCAAAAGAGAGCAAAATCAGAGGGGTTCTGGCCCCGTTCGACAGAGACTTTGCGCAAGGCCCGTTCCATATGGGCATTGGCTACGGCGATTACGCCCAGTGCTGCTGCTTCGCTGCTGATTTCCAGCTGAGCGGCGAGCCATTCAAAAGCGGTTTTGACAGGCTCCAGATGTAATTTTAAACTTCCCCCCAAACGGGTCTGGGCAGGCAAGCGCCCCAATAAAACGTGGGCATCGCTGACGGTGAGTTGCTGTCCACGACCATAAGCGACAGGGCCAGGGTCTGCGCCGGCACTTGCCGGACCGACCCGTAAAAGCCCGCCGGGATCGACAGTGACCAGAGAGCCTCCCCCCGCCCCCACGGTTTGAATATCCAGCATTGGCAGCGCTAGAGGGATCCCGTTGATGATCGTTTCACTTTGCAAAGGCAGTTGAGCATCGATTAAAGACACATCTGTGGAGGTGCCGCCCATATCAAAGGTCAGCAAACGTGGCCGCTGCATTAATTGCCCCAGGGCGTGCGCGCCAACCAGACCGCCTGCCGGGCCAGAGAGGGCACAGCGCACGGGTTGGGTCTGTACTTCAGCTAAGCTCAAACTGCCGCCATTGGACTGCATCAAACGACAAAAGCGCTGACCCAGGCCGCTTTGTAATTGAGCCATATAGCTCTGCATAATGGGCTGTAGGGCGGCATTGGCAAGGGTTGTCGAAAAACGCTCAAATTCTCGGTAAACGGGCAAGACCTCATGAGACGCTGAGACCTGTTGGCCCTGCTGTCGTAAAGCCTGTGCCAGAGCCTGCTCGTGTTGGGGGTAAGCATAAGCAAACAAGCAGCAAATAGCGACAGCTTCACTGGCCGGATCGATGGCTGCCACGATGCGCTCGATCTCAGCTGAGGTCAAGGGCAGCAAGGCCTCACCGTCAGCGCTGATACGCTCTTGCACTTCAATCACCTGCTGATAAAGCGGTTCCGGCCGTGTTGCTTGCAGCTGATACAAATGCTCACGGGCCTGGCGACCAATCGCGACCAGATCGCGAAAACCGGCAGTGATCACCAGACTGACCCGCGCCAGTTTGCGCTCGAGTAAAGCATTGGTGGCTACAGTCGTTCCGTGAATCAGTAAGTCAATTGCTGGCTGGTTTGATTCTAATTGTTGCAAACCTTGCAACACGGCATTCGCAGGCTGTGCCGGTGTCGATAAAATCTTGCTGATCTGGGCTTGTCCATTGACGATGCGGATGCAGTCGGTAAAGGTGCCGCCGGTATCAATCGCTGCGAACTGCAGTGTTGCCTGATGAGTCTCAAGCAATGGTGTATTTCCCATGATTTGCTTGTGAGCAGCTTAAGCCAGGCTGGCCTGAGGCACTGGTGTCAAAATCAACGGTCGTTCTCGGGTAATCACCATACTGTGCTCATATTGCACCGTGTCATAGCGTTTGTGTGTCGAGAGGGTCCAGCCGTCGCGTTCTTGTTTGACTTCTTTGGCACCAGTCGAGACAAAGGGCTCGATTGTGATTACCATGCCTTCTTTGAGCATGCGGTGGTCGCTGGCGTCAAAGTAGGGTGCGATAAAGCTGGGATCTTCGTGCAGAGAGCGCCCCACACCGTGACTGCCTAAATTGCGAATCACTGTAAATCCTCGTTTTTTGGCTTCCTGGCTGATGGTTTTACCAATAATATTGACCGGTTTACCATGGGTGACCTGGGCAATTGCGAGATTCAGAATTTCACGGCCAATGCGGCAGAGTTCCTCACGTTTGGCCTGGGCTGGTGGCACGCAAAACGAAGACCCAGTGTCCCCAAAAAAGCTATTTTTGACTGCTGAAACATCAATATTGACCAGATCCCCAGCACGTAAGCAGGTGCTGTCCGGAATGCCGTGGGCCACGCGGTGATTGATCGAAATACAGGTTGCACCTGGGAACTTATAGACTTCTTGTGGCGCAGATTTAGCACCCGCTTCAGTCAGCCAGCGTAAGCCCATGGCGTCGAGTTCGCGGGTGCTGATGCCCGGCTCAACGGCCAGCCCCATCTTATAAAGAACCTCAGCCACAATCAGGCCAATTTCTTTGAGGGCTTCGAGTTCGGTGTCGTTTTTAATAATCATGCTTGCTTCCTCTTCGTCGGGCTCTTTTAACTTAGTTTAAAGCCAAACCTGGCAGCGTGCCCAGTTGACTGACCGATCGCTTTTGTTTTTTAGTCTTCCAGGCCACAAAAATAATCAGATAAAGCGGCTATAGAAGCAGGCTCTGATTCAAAATAGGTTTTGAAATAATAGGGAATGTGTAAGAAGCGATGTAGCAGCAAGGCGCAAAAAAGTTGCTGGCTTAAGTCTGCATTCAGTTCAGACTGCTCAAAACCATAGGCGAGCAAAAACTGTCGCCTGAGTTTGCTTTGACCCTGGGTTAGATAGACCAGTGGCGCACCAAACTCATAGTACGGGTGGCCGTTCATGGCATCACCAAAGTCAATCAGGCCAGTTAATTGCCAATGGTCAGCAGCGTTAGCAGCGCTGCCCGGACGTGGGCTGACCAAAAAGTGATCTGCAGTCAAATCGCAGTGTAGCAATTTGCTGGGCCTGGCTGGCAGGCACTCGATATGTTCCAAGAGCCAGTGTTCTAGCTTGTCTGTCCATTCGTCAGATAAACCATTTTGGCGTTGCTGTTTGGCAAAGACCTGACAGCGTTGCTGCACAAAGTCATTCCAATCGAGGGCGAAGGCTGCGTCAGCTGAGGCTGGTTGCGAGTGGAGTTGTTGGATCAATTGTCCGATAGACCCTACAAAATCGGTCTGTTGCGTGGGAGACATCTGGGGCCAGACCTCTCCGACAGACTGCCCTGGCAGGCGTGACATTAGCAAGTAATCGGATTGCTCAAAACGTCCGGTCTCCAGCAATTGGGGGACGGGGATCTCCAGGTTTTGAAAATGCTGCATGCCGCCCCGTTCACGGGGGAATTCTGTGGGCCAGAGTGGGTCAAAGAGCTTAAAGACCTCTGTCTCTGAGCGGTAGACAATCGCCGAACCGGTATGACAGCGCTCAAACTGGCTGGGGTCACGATCTAATCCGGGTAAGACGGCGGCCAGGACTGCATTCCAGAGGTCCTGATCCAGAAAGTGTTTGCTATAATCTGCGTGGTCTTTAAAACGGGGGATCAGTGGCATGGGCTTTTCGCTCCTCAGGGGGTGTCTGCTTGGGTTATTTGGTGCTGTCATTATAACGTTTTTGGCTGCAGACACAGGGTCTGGCTTTTCGTTGGCTCAGGTTGAGACCTTGTGGACTCAGTTGTCAGCTTTCAAGTTTGAAGCTGAGTCTGTTATCATCTCAAGATGCAAACCCCTTTAACGATTGGTCTGGTGCAGTACAATACGGGCTTTCGGCATTATTTGCCTTATTCAATTGGGCTCTTGCAAGCTTATCTGCAGGCCCAGGCTCCCCAGCGCTATCGATTCTTGCTGCCACGCTGCCAGGTTCAGCGTCTGAGCTTAGACTTGGATGCCCTGGCTGAGGCTGATGTGGTGGGCTTTTCGGTTTATGCCTGGAATATTGAGCGCTCTTTGAAGCTGGCACAAGGCCTCAAGCAAGCCCGACCTGAGCTCTTGATTGTCTTTGGTGGGCCACAGGTGCCTGACCACAGCGCTGAATTTTTAAAGGCTCACCCTCAAGTTGATCTCTGCGTGCATGGCGAAGGCGAAGTCGTCTTCTCTGAATTGCTCTCGCTCTTTGAAACTGAGGGCAGGCAGGCTGATTGGTCGCGTGTTCCCAGTCTGAGTTGGCGTGCTGCAGATGATCGTTATCAACAGTCGCCACGGGCCAGCCGCAGCCGGGATTTACCTGATTTGCCCTCGCCCTATCTCAGCGGGATCTTTGACCCGTTGATGGCGGCCTGGCCAGAGCTGCGCTGGTCGGCACTCTGGGAAAGCAATCGCGGCTGTCCTTTTACCTGTACTTTTTGCGATTGGGGTTCTGCTACCGCCGCCAAAGTCAATCGTTTTGATTTGCCGCGGCTCTTGGCTGAACTGGACTGGTTTAGCCAGCATCAGATCGAGCAGGTTTTCTGCTGTGATGCCAATTTTGGGATGCTCAAACGCGATCTGGAACTGGCCCAATATGCTGTGAGTAAGCATCAAGCCAGCGGCTTCCCACAAGCATTGGCGGTGCAAAATGCCAAAAATGTTTCTGAGCGGACTTTTGAGATCCAGCTATTATTGGCTAAATCTGGCCTGGACCCCTATGCCACGATTTCTTTTCAAAGTCTGCATGCTCCGACCCTGGTCGCTTCGGGCCGTGCCAATATTTCGCTGCCTGACTTCCAGCGCTTGCATGCCCGCCTGCGTCAGCAGAATGTGCATACCTATAGCGATTTGATTCTGGGCTTACCTGAAGAAAGCTACGATTCTTTTGTGGCGGGCTATTGCCAACTGATCGAAAACGGTCAGTACCATTCGATCAATCTCTTTACGGTCGATATGCTGCCCAATGCACCGATGGCGGCTCCCGCTTATCGCGCGCGTTACGGCCTCGAAAGCGTGCCCGTGCCCAGTGTTGCTTTTAATACGCCCGTGCGTGAAGACCCGGACGGGATCGTTGAATACCAGCATCTGGTCATAGCTACTCACACCCTGCCCCGTCCAGAGTGGCTGCGCGCCCGCAGCTTTGCCTGGCTGACAGAGCTGCTGTTCTTTAAGCCTGGCCTGATTCGGATTCCGCTGATGCTCTTGCATGCCAGTGGGCAAGGCCTGCGGCAGGTTTTAGAAAGTCTGTCAGAGCCGACTGGGCAAACCCCCGTCTTGCAAAGCGTGGTTGCCGCTATTCGGGAGCATGCCCGGCAGGTGCAGGGAGGTCACAGTGAGCATTTTCCGGTGGCCAATCGCCAGGGGCAATTGATCTGGAAGGGCGTTTATGATGGTGTCTTGCAAGCCTTGCTGCAACAGCGTCAATTGGGGCCGCTCTATGCTGAGCTAGAAGTCCTATTGCGTCCCTTTTTTGTCGCTCAAGGATTGGCGCCAACGGTGCTGGATGATGCGCTTTTCTTTAGTTCCAGCTTTG
>JBBKWI010000024.1:0-71667 GCA_037968875.1 Candidatus Sericytochromatia bacterium
CCTGTAACACAGCACGATCCACTTCCAGCTCTAAGCCACTAAACTGACTGCTTATTTCTTTACCCATTTCAGCAGCCAACTTGCGCAACATACTGGGAAATATGTCAAACAAAGTACGGGCAGGAACCCTATGTATCGCTTTGATTTGATCCTGTAACAAGCTAAGTTCTTGGCCCATTTTCCAGAGATAATCATCCTGAAAACGGAGACTTTCCCTGACCAGGGAATGCAATTGAGACGGAGAATCAGCTGGCAATTGCGCTTTGATTTTCTGAAGCTGAGACTTCAGTTCAAATTGACGCTGGAACTCAATCTGCAAACGATCTCCGGCCTGGCGCAATATGTCCAATCGTTGCCCTGAGATCCGTACCTGCTGATGAAACTCTGGGTTTTGGGATCTACTGAGAGTTTGGGTCGTCGATTTCGCCGTTTGAGAGTCAAGCATTTCAGCATGTTCTGACTCCCCTTCGATTGGTTCCACTACGGTGTCAGTGCCCCAGGTCGACACCACTGGCTCAGCAATAGGCTTATCGTCGGTAAGCACGGCATTAATTTTAGCCAGCAAGATTTGAGGATCTGGCCCGGCTTCCTGTTGTGCCATCGCTTGAACGGCGTCTTCACAGAGATCCAATATCTCTCGCATCAAGCCTAACAGATCAACATCCAGAGCCAATTGGCCCTGCCGAATCCGCGACAAGAGACTTTCCAAATGATGGCCCAAAGTGACGACAAGTTCCAGGTCCACCGCACTGGCTGCACCCTTTAAACTATGCGCACGGCGAAAAGCTTCCGTCAGCTCAGCTTCGCTGAGCGGCCGTTGACTGGCTTGATCCAGGCATTCGCGAATACTGGCCTGGTGCTCAGCATGCTCAGCCCGAAAAACCTGTAATAGACGCCGCCATAAGTCTTCTCTCACAGCTGATACCTCGAGACCCCACTCTGTAAATTTTGGCTCATGGCATTCAGAGAATCACAGGCCCGGTTTAACTGCTGCGTACTCACTGCTGTTTGCTCTGTGCCCTGGCGAATATCTTTTAAGGCCTGGAAGACTTGCTCAAAGCCCAATTGCTGTTGATTGGTGGCGGCAGCAATTTGTTGAAAAGCCTGAATATTCTGCTGCGTATTTTGTGCCATTTTGCGAATGGTCTGATCTGCAACGTCGGTCTGTTCACGGCCCGTCTCAACTTTTTTAACTGCTTCTTCGGTCAATAATACGGCACGGGTAATGCCCTGCTGTATTTCTTCTAAAATACTTCTGACCTGTGTCGTGGCATCTTTGGCCTGAGTGGCCAGGTGTTTCATTTCACTGGCCACGACAGCGAAACTACGCCCTTGCTCGCCAGCAGCGGCGGCCTCAATCGCGGCATTTAAGGCAAGCAAATTAGACTGCTCGGCAATATCTGTCACCATCGCGATAATATTGCCCACGGCCCGATTTTTTTCACTCAGGCTCACAATATTCTCGGCCACTTGATTGACCTGCAAGCGAATATTGTCCATGGTACCGACCGTCTGCTGTATCGACTGCAAGCCATCTTCCGTCAAATTGACAGAGCGCTCAGACTCAGCCGTCACTTCATGGGCCCGGGTCGAGATTTGCTGACCCGATTGACGCACTTCCTCCATGGTCGCCGTGGTTTCTTGCAAGGCCGAGACCTGCTCCAGGGTACTGGCGTTTTGCTGTTGAGTCGATGCCAATATTTCTGCTGTTGAAGCGCTCAGGTCTTTGATGCTCACATTATTTTGCTGAGCAAGTTCACGCAAGCTCTGGGTCATGGTATTAAAGGACTCGGTCAATTGCCCCACTTCATCCAGCGAACGTATGGCCAACGGCTCCCCCCCCAATTGGCCCCTGGACACGCGATGGGCCCGTTGGGTTAAGTCTTGCAAGGGTTGCGTGATCGCTCGGGAGATGACCCAATTCAGAACCAGACCCAGGAATGATATCAGCAAACCCAAAATCAGCACATTGCGGTTCATTTCATCGATTTTTTCAACAGAATAGTCACGGTACATTCTGACCGCTTCATTAATCATCTGATGCAATCCCGCAGACATTTGATCCATTTTCTGACTGATAATATGATATTGCGGGTCCTGAGGCGATAAAGTCAGAAAACTGACTTCCAAAGCCATTATGCTTTTTATGAGCCCCTGCTGTTGCCTGATTTTAGCCCGGAGCGCTTCAGTGGGGGCCGCTGGCAAGTTGAGCATTTCGGGTTGATGGATTGTTTTGACAGCTTGCCCTCCCTGCTCAAGGGCCTGTGCTGTCTGTAGAAAGGTATCACGCCAGTAGGCATAATCTTGATTTTGCTTGTGGCCGGCCACTAAGAGTGCTTTGCCATACCATTGATTCAAGGTCCGCTGTCTACCCAGCAGATCAATAATATCGGCGTCATTGCGACGCTCTTGTTGAGCGCTGATCACAAAGCTCATCATCAGTATCATCGAAAAAATAAAAATAGCGGGGATTAAAACCAACTTGAGACCAATACGCAATCGGCCCAGACTAAACTTCAGCAGTGTTTCATTCATAATGACTCCTTCAGCGATCGTTTGATTAATGGATTTTGTAAAACCTGCGGTAAATTCAAAAACAGATCACCCTGAGGTGAAAGGGCTTCATAATACGGAGAAGATCCCTGATAGGGACGCTGTTCAGTTACTGTAAAAGACAATAAATCCACTATTTCTGTGACCTGAAAAGCCAGAACGGGATCCGTGCGTGTAAAAATCAAAAAGCCATTTTCAACCGGCTGATTAAAGCCCAGTATATAGCCCAGGTCCAGTACAGAGACCATTTCTCCGCGAAAATAACAAAGCCCTTTAAGACCTGCTGGCATCAACGGGAGCGGGGTCGCAGCCGTATGCGATTCAACTCGACTTAAGGCCCTGAGATCGAGCAAGAGACGTTCTTGATAAACACGCACCAGCACAAAGCTCTTAGCAAGCTCATAGTGGGTTGTTTTACGTTGGGCCAGCAGGCGGGCCCGCTGTGTCAGAATTTCAGTCATCTGTTTACTCATCGGTTTGGCCCTCCTGCAAATCAGCCACCCATCCTTGCACTTGAGAGACTAACAAGCCTTGACTGTCAGGCAAGGGCTGGTCTTGGGCCTGCTCGTGCATTAATTGCTGCGCATTGCGCAAGGCACGCCGGGAAGCCTTTGGCTGGCCCAGTTGTTGATAAATCAAGCCCATTTGATAATGGCTCAGAATATGATTACGGTTCAAATAAAGCACCCGCCTGAACAAATTAAGCGCATCCTGCGGCTCTC
Source organism: Candidatus Sericytochromatia bacterium (assembly GCA_037968875.1). Lineage (GTDB taxonomy): Bacteria > Cyanobacteriota > Sericytochromatia > UBA7694 > UBA7694 > JBBKWI01. The sequence goes on from JBBKWI010000024.1 coordinate 3,276, forward strand.
CCTGTGAAGAGCGAATAATCGCCAGACAGTACAAGTTCTGATAGTTGAGAGGCTCTAGTACTTGTAGACGCAGGCAAATGTCGGCTGCTGCGCTCAGATGACCGCTATCAGCCAAACGCTGTGCCGTTTCGATATCATCCACGCTGCGCGGTATTGGGTGATTTTGTGTTTTTTCAAGCTCTGCCTCAGGCTTGAAAGCAACCAGGAATTCAGGAACGCTCTCTGTCACGAGCGGATTTATTAGCGTAGAGGGCTGAGGCAAACATTCTATAGGCCTGGCTTTGGAAAAGCAGCTTAAATGGGCAAATTCAGGAACATAAAACGGATGGGCGCGCAAAGGCGTCAGCTCAGCTGGCCCCAACACCAGCCAACCCCGAGGCTTCAATTGACGATAAAATGAGTCGATGATTTTGGCCTGGGTTTCCGCATCGAAATAAATCAAGACATTGCGACAAATGATCAAATCAAAGGGTAGCCTGTCCGCAGGAGTATCAAACATGTTTTGTACAGAAAACTGAACCATTTTCCGGTAGCGGTCGCTCAACTGCCAATAGGCACCTGCTTTGACAAAGCAGTTTTCGCGCAAAGAAGGCTGGGTTTGGCGAAAGGCCCAATTGCGGTAAAGCCCCTCTCGGGCCTGCTGGATAAAGCGGGGATTCAGATCGCTGGCGAGTAATTCCAGGCGATCCGGCTGAGACCATTCAGGAAAGTCTTCAGTCAGTTGTATGGCCAGAGAATACGGCTCTTCACCCGTAGCACAACCTGCTGACCAAATGCGCAGAGGTTCAGCGGGAGATCGCTGGCGCAGCAAGTCAGGGAAAACGTATTCTGACAAGGCTTCTAACTGTTCGTGGTGCCGAAAAAAGTAGGTTTCACCAATCGTCAAGGCCTGAACCAGCGAATCCATGATAAGAGGCTGATGAAACAAGCGCTCATACAGCTCAGCACACGAAGCCAGCTGAAATTCGCTCATGACCTCTTGAAATGTCGCAAGCAAGACCTGATCTTTATCGGCATAGTAAGCCAAACCGGTGCGTTGGATCAGATAGGATTTCAATTGTTGAAAAGCAGGCTCCGCTTGAGTCATTAACACTCCCAGGCCTGTAAGCGAATCTGCGTCTGTTTCTGAAAAGATTCCAGACGTATTTTTTCTTCGTGTAGTAAGAGCGCCGGGGCCTCCAATAAGACAATCTCCTGATTTTGGTAGGTGCTCAGGTCTTTAGCCCAGGCATTAAAGAGATGCCCTTCAGGCAAAGCGCGCAAATCCGAAAGTGGACAAAAATCAAGCACCCGATCCACCAGACAGGCCATCGGGTGATCACGTAGCAAAATGATATGCTGCTCCAGATCAAGCCGACTCTGCTGTTTAAATAGATAGGGCAGATCAAGCACGGGAAAATTTTGCCCACCCAGGTTGATAAATCCCGCCAGGATATCGGGCAGCCCAGGCGGGGACGCCAAGGCCGGTCTAGCCACAATCTCGCGCACCTGTTCTCCTGAGAAAGCAAAGCCTTCCTGGCCTACCCTAAAAATTAAATAATAGGTCTCCATCAATGCAAATACTTGCTGGGAAGCTCGGCTACCGTCCCCCAAAATTCATTCATCGATCTTAAGAGTTTGATCATTGGCTCAATACCGACTGGCTTCACCAGATAGCAATTCCCCCCTTTGCTATAGCCATCTTTGACATCACTTTCTGCGCTGGAGGTTGTCAATATCAACACCGGCATCATTGCCAATTGAGGATCCTGACGTATAGCGTCTAAAAACTCTTTGCCTCCCATGCGGGGCATGTTTAAATCCAAAAGGATTAAGTCCGGCAAGTTTGCTTGCTCATAAGGAGACTGCCGCTTTAAGTAAGCCAGAGCCTGATAGCCATCCAGAACATGATTCATAGTAAGATTGAGGTCCAGATCTTCCAGTAAATCTTCCATAATAAAAGCGTCCCCCTCATCATCGTCCACCAGCAGGATATTCAAGGCAGGGTGCTCTAAATCCGTCATAATCTATCCTCCTGCGGTAATTTAACAAAACCCAACCAAAAGTCGATAATCGCAGCTATCACTCTGCAAAAATCCGGCCACTCGGCAGGTTTACAGACATAACTATTGCAGCCCATTTGGTAAGACTTCAAAATATCTGCTGATGCTCTGGAAGCGCTGAAAACAATCACAGGGGTCAATTGCAGCAGTTTGTCCTGCCGCAATTGCTTGAGAATTTCCAGGCCAGACTGCATCGGTGAGTTAAGGTTCAGTAAAATCAAGGTAGGCAATACGGAACTATCCTTTGAAAGCTCACTCAGCCATTGACTTAATTCTTGACCCTGACTCAAAAACTGAAGCGTCACAGGCTGTTGACTCAAGCTAACCGCCCTCTGAATCAAGTGACGATCAACAGTCTCATCTTCGATCACCAGGATCTGATACTGCTTTTGACTCATGATTTCAGCTCTTTGGGTAAAGTAAAGCAAAACCTGGACCCTTGACCCGGCGTGGACTCAATCCAGATCCGCCCCTGATGTTGCAGAATCACTTTTTGACAAATAGCTAAGCCCAGACCGCTGCCAGGGTAATCTTTTTTATTGTGCAGACGTTGAAAGGCAGTGAATATTCGCTCGGTATCGGCTGCTGCAATACCGATTCCATTATCCTGGACCGAAAACTGCCAGTCTTCGGCTTGAGATTGCACCGTGATCTGAATCTGAGGATCTTGACGACAAAATTTCAGGGCATTAGAAATCAGGTTTTGAAACAATTGCTGCATCTGGACCGCATTAGCTCGTAGCTCGGGCAAGGTCTGAACCTCTACCTGAGCCCCCTTTTCAGCAATTAATAATCCCAAATCATCTAAAACAGTTTTAACCACTCGATCAAGATCAACCACTTCTTTTTCGCTAATTTTGATTGCGCGCGAAAACTGCACGAGATCTTCGAGTAATTGCTGCATGCGAACGGCTCCGGTAACAATGTAGTTCAAATATTTATGCTGGCGCTCATTTAAAACATCTTGCGCTTTGTTTTGCAAAATCTCGCCAAAGGTTTTAATTTTTCTTAAAGGTTCTTGCAAGTCATGTGAAGCCACATGAATAAATGATTCAAGCTCTATAATTTTTTGATTGGCTACAGCCAATTTTTCGCTCAAGTCTTTTTTCTCTGTCTGAAGCGCCTGGACCTGCGTCAACAATTGTTCACTTGTTTCTGTCATCTTGAAAGCAACTGTCTGTGAGTAGAGCACAAGTATTTAATCATTTAAAATCCCTGTTATTACAAAAATAAAATCTGTTTCAAATTTGTTAATTTTGAAACACCTATGTTTATTTCAACCAAATAGTTCAACCCTGTGTATCTTAAGCTTACTTGGTTTCTAAGTCAGTTTCAAGCAACAAAATTTATTTAAAATGTTAACTTTGTTACATAGAGTGTTTGAGAGCAAATACTTCTATCTTCTCTTAATCTCTTATTAAGTTTGTTTCGCTTATAACCGCTCAATAATTAGAGGTTTTCCTAAACTAAAAAGAGTTTAAAGTATTACAATGCCTCAACGAATCATTTATAAGCTAATACAAGGAGTTCATTTGATCATAAATCCAGCGGATCGACTCCCACCCGAATTAAATCTGAGCGGAAAACAGTTACGTGCTGTCAGTCTGGGATGCTCTGGTGATAGCGTCTGGCAGATCTTTCGTACAGAGACCGATAGCGTTCCCTATGCTTATCTGAAACAATCAACAGATCCCTATCGCAGCACTCAATTGCGCTCAGAACGAGATCACCTGCTGTGGCTCAACAAAACCTTAGCTGCTCAAGCTGAACCCAAGTGGCAAGCGCCTCAAGTCTTGTACTATCTCGAAACCGAGCAAGCCGCTTATTTGCTCAGCTCAGCGATTCAGGGGAGCTGCGCCCACGTTAGCGTCACCCCCGATCAGCGCCCGGCACACTTACAGCAAATGGTCCTGGCACTCAAAGCTCTACATCAGCTACCGGTGGCTGATTGCCCCTTTGATGCCACTCTCGATCTCAAACTAAAACAGGCCACTAGCAATTGGCTCGCCGGTCGAGTTGATCAAAGCGATTTTGATAACGCGCGTCTGGGAACACCGATTACAGATCTTTATCAGCGTTTATTAGCTGAGCGCCCGTGCGAGTCACAGCCCGTCTTTACCCATGGCGACGCTTGCTTGCCCAATTTGATTCTGGCGGATCCCCCTGGCTGGATCGACTGGAGCCGCGCCGGGCTAGCGGAGCCCTGGCAAGATCTCGCTATTTTTTGTCGCAGCTTACGTCACAATGGCTATAGTCAGACTGAAGTCGAACAGGCTCTGGCGATCTATGGGGTGGCATTTGACGCCGTCGCTTACGACTACTACACTTTGTTAGATGAATTTTTTTAACAATTAATTTCTGAATAATGAAAATAAATTATTGACTTTCGATAATTTATTGCTATAATTAGGTTATTAATATTCAAAGAGAATTTTCAATGTCAAGTCAATTAATCAAAAGCAATCTACTGCAAAACAAAAGCAAAACTATCCAACGCGGAGCCTACTGGTTTGGAATTGTCGGACGGATTTCAATTGCTTATGCAATGCTAAATATAGTCAGCCTGGGGCTGATCTTTGCCCTCAATTTTTATCTTCAATCTGTAGCCGGCCCCGAAATAAATAGTCTGACCCCTTACACCGCAGGAGGATTCGAATCAGCAACGAGTGCGGTCATCAGGTTAATCTATGGTTGGTTATTTTTACTCGGGCGAGATGCTTTTAATGCGATTGAATTGATCATTTCAGAAATGAACGATATTGTTTAATGGCTATCATCGTTCGTCTAGATGTTTTAATGGCACTCAATAAAATAAAAGGCAAGGACCTGGCCCTGGAAATTGATCTGACCGAAGCCAATCTCAGCAAACTCAAAACCGGTAATATTAAAGCGATCCGACTGTCCACACTCAATCGTTTGTGCAAAGTCCTGGCCTGCCAACCCGGTGATTTGTTTGAATATATAGAAGACGAGTTAAATGAACAGAAATCCTAAGCGTCAGCAAAAATTAAAAAAGAGGCCCCTATGTCAGTCTTAAGTTCAATTTTAGCCGGTTATGCCGCCAGCCAAATTTTAGCTGATTACCCTGCACCTGATTTTAAAAGTCAGGCTTTTCAAGAGCAAGTACTCGCAGCAGAGAAAGTCGTGCAATCCAACCCGGATGCTTTTGTCTTTGCAGCCGATGGCAGCGCGACCCTAAAAGTCAGTCAGGCAAACTATGCCGCCGGTCGGTTTTCAATCCCGACTCTGGCTGAATTAAAAAAACAGCTGAGTCAACACCCCAAAGCAAAAACGGCTGAGCTTAAGCTTTCGATTTTGTTAGGCAGAAGCCCTCTCAGTGATATCCAATACCTCGAAGCCCACGCCGACGGGGAGACGACCTATCAATTGGCTTCCCAGTTTAATACCCTCGAAGCTCCCTTTCCAGCAATCGTGCCCGTACTGGACTACTTTAGCGATCACACCCAGGGGCCACTAGGAGTCTTGCCGGCTTTTGCAGGGGCGCTCTTGCGGCATTATTCAGCTCCCGGTCTGGGGGCGCGTTTTGAGCAAGATGAACAGCTAGAACTCAATCTATTAGCTGATGTCTTACCTGCCAGCGCCCAGATGGAGCATGGTTATTTGATGAGTCAAAACATAAAGGATCCCGAAGCGTTAGCACAGGCTCTGGAGCAAAAATTTGAACACATTCGGATCGGCTGGCACCGTGACCTGGAAAGCATGGGCAATGGCCAGGCATTAGATCAAGTGCTGACATCAACCCTGGCCAGTGGCGGCTATAGCATGCAAGACACCACGGGCCAACCCTGGCCACAAATCCAGCGCCAGCTCTTACGGGCCGCTTATTTGGGCTCCTTGCTGGCTGCCGCCAACGCCGGGCATTCCAAAATTGTCTTAACCGCAATTGGCGGCGGGGTGTTTGCCAATCCCCATGCAGAGATCTGGCAGGCGATCCTCTGGAGTCTGGAACAAATCAAGCCGCTCTTGCCTCAGTCTTTGCACGTGATCCTGAATTTGCGAGAATTTGACGTCGACACCAGGCAACTTAGCTCCGGCTGCCAGAAATACAATGGGCAATTGCTGCGACTTTAACTCGGGCTAAAAAAGCCAAAGCTTCTGTATAAGCCGCTTGAGTCAGACTTACTCAGGACCGTATACTGAAAGCAATTACAAGGAGTGAATTTCTTATGGGTACTGTACTTGTCACTGGAGCCAATCGCGGGATCGGCCTCGAACTCTGTCGTAACCTGCTTAAGGCAGGCCATCAAGTGATCGCCGTTTGTCGTCAGGCCTCTGCTGACTTGCAAGCGCTGGAGCTAAAAATCATTGAGAATATCGATGTCGGTCAAACTGACAGCACCGCAAAATTAAGCCAGGCCCTGGAGCAGGCGGGGATCAGCCAGCTGGATTGGCTGATCAATAATGCCGGGGTTCTGCAACGCACAACCCTCGACGAATTGGACTTTGATGCGGTCGACAAACAAATGCAAATCAATGCTTATGGCCCACTGAGAATCACGCAGGCCTGTTTGCCTTTGCTCAGCAGCGGCAGCAAAATTGCGATCATCACCAGTCGCATGGGCTCTGTTACCGACAATAGCAGTGGTGGTCACTATGGCTATCGTATGTCAAAAGCAGCGGTCAATATCGCCGGGGCCTCTCTGGCTGTCGACCTGAACCCCCAGGGAATTGCAGTGGCTTTGATCCATCCGGGCTATGTGCAAACAGAAATGACCGGCCAACAGGGGCATATTCAGCCCCAGGTCTCTGCACAAGGTATAATTGATCGAATTGAAGCATTAACCCTCGATAACAGCGGCAGCTTCTGGCATATGAATGGTGAAAAACTGCCCTGGTAGGGCCCAAGGAGAATCAGCCGATGCCGTTTCAAATTTTCGCTCAGCGTCTGAGTCTGGCCCTTTTAGCCAGCGCAATACTCATGGGCTGTACAGCAAGCCCCATCGAAAGTCCAACGCCAAGTACAGGGACACCGTCACCTAAAGCCAGTGCCGATGTGACCGTGGTCTTGCCCCCCTCGCCAGCATCCACTTTACCCGCTGCAATTACCTTGCCAGCAGACAAGGGCCCCACCCTGGACCCCAAAGCCCAAAGCAATGGCCCGCCTGTTTTGGAACTGGCCCGAAACTCCTTTGTGCCCGGTGAGGCTTTTGAAGTGCGCTTTGAAGCCAGCCCTGCCAATGACTTTGATGATACAGCCTGGGCCGGGATCCTGGCCTCTGATCTGCCCCATGGCAGCGCAGCCGAAAACGATCTCTTTGATCTGGCTTATGCTGAGCTGGGCACTGCGCGTAAAGGCGTGCTGGATTTTGTTGCTCCGGATACACCGGGCTTGTATGATGTGCGCTTGTTCAATGCCGAAGACGGCCGAGAAGTGATTTATGTCAGCTTCGAAGTCACAGGCCAGGTCAAACCCCTGAGCGGCAATGCCCTGCGTCTCAACCAGAGTCGCTATCGCCCTGATGCGCTGATCATCGTTGAAGTCAGCATCAAGCCCGAAGACAAGCGCGACCCTTCGGCCTGGGTCGGCATTGTGCCTGCTGCAGTGCCGCACGGCGATGAAGCGGTCAACGATAAAGTCAATTTGGGCTATCAGTTTATGGGAGATTTTTTGGCGGGCAAGATGATTTTCAGAGCCCCTAAAACCCCGGGTCTCTACGACTTACGCCTGCATGATACGGATCTCGATGGCAAAGAATTGGTATTTGTCAGCTTTTTAGTGGTCGAATAAAGTCTTTAAGTTATCAACACCATTTTAATCGGGTTTTCCCAGTAATTTTATACCTTTTTGCCTATGATAAAAGAAAAAGAAGGTATAAGTTATGAACTGGAAAATTAAATATCTGACATTATTTGCTAGCAGTCTCTTACTGAGCACAGGACTCCATTCGGCCCCAGCACAGGCCCAATCCGATCATTATAGTAGCCAGGGAAACATGAGTACCCCCGGAGGCATTTCTGGTCCGGGAGAACAGCTTTATACACCCCAGGTCAACCCAGGCGCAGACCCCGGTCAGGCCAGCGTTTTAGAACCTGGTGCCAATGCCGGTGATATCCCTGCGCTGGGCGCTTATTATGACGCCCGCAATCCCGGTGGTACTGATCTCGGTGTCGATAGATCTTCACGCAGCCTCCCCCTTGAAACCCGCTCAGAGATCAGAGACCAAACCCTAATGAATAGCCATGTCGACCAGCAATTACAAGATTGGCAAGTCGAAAACAATCAAGCCGGACTCACAGAAGATGCTGATGACGCCGATCCGGTCAGCGCGCCGATTTCACAAGCTCTTTTATGGCTCGCAGTCGGCGCTCTCTCAGTAAGTGCTCTGGGATTGGGTTATATAACCTATCGTAAGCAACAACAGCCCTTTAATTAATTCGCTCTCTTGAAAGGAAATCTGATCATGCAGTTCAAAACATTAAGCCAAACCCTTCCAGCCAGTCTGATTCTGGCACTCAGCCTCGGGCTAGCAGCAGCCCCAGCCCTGGCTCAAACAGCCTCCGGGGGCAACAGTAGTGCGGCTGGCACCAGCGCCCAAACACCCGCAGCACCCGCAGCACCCAATAGCACTACTCAAATCAACGCAGCCCAATCGCAAGCCCAGCAAGCTACTCAGGCGCAGAACAATCAGGCCGCCCAAACCAATCGCCAGGCAGTTCAACAGTCTCAGGCCCGTAATCAGCGCCAAATTAATGCCGCACAAGCACAAAATCAGGCTCAGGTTAACCAAACCCAGGCACGCGGGACGGCTAGCAACAACGTGCAAACGAATCCCCTTCAAACGACCCAGGGCAATTCCACAGGGGCCCCCAACAATACCGCAGCCAATACTTCTGCACCCGCCTCAAATAGCAATCAAAACAATCAAAACTTGAGCTCTGGTCAAACAAATAACACCAATTCCGCTAATAACACAGGCAAGAGCGCATCCGTTCAGGGCACAAATACGCAAGGGAACCCTAATGGTCAGTCTCTGAACTCCCCGGGCAACGCCTCAGATTCATCGTTTGATCAGACTACAGGTGGTCAAGTCACTGAACCCGGCCCGATCCTGGATTCGCAAGCTCAGATCCAAATCAATCAGCGGGATCAAGAGATGCTCCAGAGCCGTGACCTGGTTTCAGCTAAATTCCCACAGACTTCTCGTCCGGGCTTAAATCAGAACACAGACACATCAGATGCTTCTCTGCGTTTCAAAGACGATGCCAATGACGCCGATGAAGTCCAGCAAGCCGACTTTCTGTTTTTATGGTCGATCGCTTTGTTTCTGATGGCAAGTACCTTGGGGGTGGCTTATATGGTCTACCGCAAACGTCAGGAATCAGAGGCATACTAATCCAAAGCCTATTGGTTTAGGATCATTTGAAAGCCGCCAAAGATCATGCGACTGCCGTCAAAGGCCATGCCAATGCTCTCTGGATTCATACGGGGGTCTCGCATCGCTTTTTCCATGCCTACGTCTCGGGCTTCACGCGAGGGCCAAATGATCCAGGAAAAAACCACGCTCTCGTCTGGTTCACACTGTACCGCTTGCGGAAATGAGGTTTTCTTACCTGGCTTCACATCGTCGCCCCAGCATTCCACCACTTGCTTGGCACCATTTTCTTTAAAGACAGCTGCGACTTCTGTCGCGACCTTTAGATAAGTCTCTTTATTGGCATTGGGCACCGCTACTACATAACCGTCTACATAATCCATCTTGTTACCTCTGTGTTTGTTATTCATTACATACATAAGTATACAAAAAGAATGATTTATGTCAAGTGAAATCAAAACGCAAGAGTTTCACATTGAGCTTTCAGAGACAGGCTATAACCAAAACAGAGCCATGCTCGGCCTGGGCGCAATTAAATGACAGTACTCAACTCAGCCTGGGTTACCTCAATCTTCTCAAGTTGAAAGATCAACAATGGCCGCCCAGAACATGGATTGGTCTTCAATTTGACCTATAGCTCCCGCGAAGATGGCTTGTTTCAAATGCAGGCTGACTAGCAAAACTTGCGAACACGGTTTGCTCTTCTTTTAAATCACCCGAAAGCACGCTGGTAAAATGGCCCACAATAGTACGGGATTGACCCGGCTTGATCTGTACATTGGATTCATTGCCACCGGCACTATCCGGCCTTTGATCGCGCAATGCATAAAACAACGATGATGTATTAGTAGACCTTGCCAAAAATAAGTTTCGCTCCTGCAGATCTCTCTGTAAACTAGACAAATGAAAGACAGCCCCGCAACGCGCAAACGTTTAAGAAGAATTTGAGGATCGATTAAATGTCTAAACTCTGGGAAAAAATACTGGGCACGCTGGTCGTTAGCGTTTTTAGTCTTGCAGCCATCGCCCTGATCGGCTTGCTTGCAAACCTCTTTTTTCTTCATGCCTCAGCACAACACTGGGTAAGTACACCGGCAAAAGTGCTGAACTGGAATATCATCCAAAGTAAACGATCATCTAAAAGCAGTCATGAAAAACTCGTCGTTAATTATCACTATCTGTATCAGCAGCAAGAGCACACGGGAAGTCAACTTGACTTTAGCATTGGCTCCGATAATTTCAGTGGTCGCCATCGCCGGCAGCAAATGGAAGCACTCAGAAAAGACCAGATTACCATTTGGGTCAATCCACAGTCCCCCGCACAAAGCGTATTCGATCGCAGCTTACCTGTTCAGCAAGCCACATTTATGATCTTTTTCTTGATCTTTCCTTGTGGTCTGGGCACTCTCTTTTTGTGGGTCTATTTGCTGAAAGGCCTCCAAAAAATCACAGGCCTTCAAACAGAGCGTTTTTCCATGCCATTCTGGTTTTTTTTACATGGAATGCCAGCACTCTACCCGCTCCTGTTTAGCTTTTCCGAACTGAGTACGGGCCCTATTCTAATCTTAAGTGTCTTTTCTATTCTGGCACTTTGCAGTCTGATTGAGCTGATCCGACGCCTGTTTAACCCTGAACGTGGCAGGCCCAAAATAGCAGACCTAAAGATAATCACAGCCATTCGTCGGAATTAGGTCTTTGTGTACCCTCTCAAAATAACGACATCGCCAGCAAATTGCCAAAGTGCGTCAGATTAGCTTCAAAGAACGAACGCACCTTATGACAACTCTGATTCAAGTGATTCAGAATAAGATCTAGCAAATAAAAAATATATTCGGCGCATGGTTTCGGGTGACAGCTCACCAGGGAGAATATATTGAATAGGTACTGTTACGGACTGCATAGAAGTCTCTTTTTTTTATTCTGTTGAGATAAAGAATCGCAGACTCACTTTGCTCTGTCCAGTCGCTACATCGCCAGTAAATTACCAAAGCGCGTCAGATTGGCTTCAAAGAACAAGCGCACGGTACCTGTCGGTCCATGGCGATGCTTGGCGATTAGCAGCTCAGCCGTGTTCTTGTCGTTAGAGTCAGGGTTATAGTATTCGTCACGGTAGAGAAAGAGCACGATGTCCGCGTCTTGCTCAATCGCGCCTGATTCACGTAAGTCAGACAGCATCGGGCGTTTATTGGTACGGCTTTCGACGGCACGACTGAGCTGACTCAGGGCCACCACAGGCACGTTTAATTCACGAGCCAATTGTTTGAGCGAGCGTGAGATTTTAGAAATTTCTTGTTGGCGGTTTTCGCTGGAGCCGGTTTCCATTAATTGCAAATAATCGATCACGATCATAGCCAGATCTTTGTGTTCGGCCTTGAGGCGACGGCATTTGGCACGCACCTCACTGGGCGTAACCATACTGGAGTCATCGATAAAGATCGGGGCTTCTGAAAGGCTGGCAATCGCATTAGAGAGTGACTGCCATTCGTCCGTGTGCAGGGTGCCTGAGCGCAAAGCACGGGAGTTCATGCCCGATTCCATGCAGAGCATGCGGGTGATCAGTTGTTCTTTGGACATTTCCAGGTTAAAGATCGCGACTGGCTTCTTAAGTTGAGCGGCCATATTAACAGCGATATTGAGACCCAGGGCAGTTTTACCCATCGCAGGTCGCGCCGCCAGGATCACCAGATCCGAAGGTGCAAAGCCGCCACCGAGCATCGTGTTGAGATCCGTAAAGCCCGTTGACATATTTTTGCGCAGCAGTGAATCCGGGTCATTATAGCCCCGTTCGAGTTCTTCGAATAAATTCCAGAGACCCGTTTGAATATGCTCTAAGCCTTCGCCTAGATTGCGCTGACCGATAGCAAAGATCTGTTGCTCGGCCTGATTGAGAATAAAAGCGAGATCTTGATCATCATGCTGATAGCCCATCTCGACAATTTGGGTACCCGCGCGGATCAGCTTGCGTAAAATCGCATAGCGTTCGACGATCTGAGCGTAGTATTCGATATTGGCGGTGGTTGGCACCGATTGAATCAGGGCAATCACATAAGAACTGCCACCAACCGTGTCCAGATGGTCACGGGTGCGTAAATTATCAATAACTGAGATAATATCTACGGGTTGGCCTTTGCTGAAAAGCTCCCGAATCTGTTCAAAAATCAGACCATGGGCTGGGACATAAAAGAAATCGGGCTCTAATAAATGAACCACACGCGCCAAAGCATCACTTTCGAGTAACATCCCCCCCAAAACAGCGACTTCAGCGTCTTTGTTATGGGGGGGAGTGCGTTCGATCAGTGAAGGTTTAAGCTTCGGCGTCGACATCAAGCTCTTCGTTGTTGTCGTTATACTCGTCAGCATAGCCGTCATCGTAGCCATCATCGTAACTGTCATTGCTGGCAGCGACTTCTTTGACAGGCTCTACGAATTCTTCGTACTCTTCTTCGCCATCACCTTGAACATCTACCTGCATTTGAGCAGAGATTTCAGGGTGCAACTTGATAGATATAGAATGCAAACCGACAGATTTAATCGGGCTAGCAATCGAGATATGCTTTTTGTCAACTTCAATACCGTGCTGTTCTTGTAAGAGAGCAGCGATTTCTTTGGTGGTGACAGTACCGTATAAACGGCCTTCTTCACCCACACGAACGGTAGCAAGCACAACTAACTTGCTCATTTCTTCAGCACGTTTGTTGGCATCTTCAATGACGGCGGCTTCTTTTTTAGAGCGTGCTTTGCGGCGAGACTCATAATGGGCCATGACATTAGCAGTGGCGCGAACGGCCATGTTATTAGGGAGCAGGTAGTTCCGGGCATAGCCTTCGGAAACTTTGACCATTGAGCCGTTTACGCCGAGCTCATTGTGGTCTTTGGTTAAAATGACATTCATGATAATCATTCCTTTCGAATTAAAAACGCGTGTCTTGCCGGAGGGCAGAATAAATAAAAAGCAAGAGCAGGCGAAAAACCTGCTCTATATTATAACAAGATTAGACCGTGCTAAAAGACAAACGACGAGGAAATAGCCACCGTTGTCTTATCAAACTTGCTGTCTTGAGGCAAACGCGCCCCAAAAACTTTCTGACGGCGACCCAGTTCCAGGGTTAAATTGGGGATCACCGGGTTGTCATAAGTTGCCTGAACCATAAAACCAGCTAAATCACCTACCTCATCCGGGGAACCCTCAAAAAGGGTCCCACCTTGCAAGGTAAAGGGAGATTGCATCGCAAACAAGAGGGTTGGAATATCAACATCGGCCCATTCACTATTGATTTGTTTCAGGTTAGAAGGTGTTGAAAAATAAACCCCAGCAATCAATTGCTCATAAGTTTTTTCACTTTCAAACTTGCCTGAACCCCCGAGACTAAAGCCACCGAAGTTCCAGTTGATATTGCTTGAAGCACCACGAAAATCAAAGTCTTCAGCCAATCCCCGAAAGGTGGCCTGGAAGCCAACGCCAAAGTCATCATTGCCCAGGTCTAATAAAGCAGTGTGATTGTGCAAGGTGTCCAGTACTGGCGTACCAATAAACAAAGATTGGTCAGCCTCCGAGACGAATTTTAAACGCGCCCAACCAAAATCAAGCTTGACCTGACCATAGAATACATCAGGGCTAGCCGCAATTGCCGCAGAGAAAAAGCCTTCGCTAAACTCTGAACCGGCAATAAAGCTCCGGGTGAGACGAATACCACGACCGGAACCAAAGAGATTGGGTGAGGCTCTACCCACAGCCGACGAGTCCAGAATCCCAATGATACTACTACCAAATTGATTCGAAACCGAGCTGAAAGGCGTGATCAAACGGGTCACACCCATATAGCCAAATTTGACACGCGGGTTTAAAAAGGCATCGACCCGGTGATCAAACCAGGCTTCTCCAAAACCGACATCAATATCTTTATTTTCAGAAAACTGATCTTTTTTGCCCGCAGTGCCATCTTTTTTCTCTTCTTGAACCGAAGAGAAAGAACCCGACAGAGACGAACGAATCGTGGTCCGGTCTGAAGCGGCAATCCGCATATTGAGTGCATAATAAGCGCTATAACCAGGACGGAAGTTATCTTCAAAGTTATCTTCAGCTCCAACACTGATCAAACCACCAAAACGCACAGAGCCCAGGTCTTCTTTGAGCTTAGCCAGAGATTCTTCTAATTGCTTGATTTTTTCGCTTTGTTCACCCTGTTGTTTTTTGAGGGTTTCGATTTCAACCTGAAACTCTTCACTGAGGGTTTTCATGGTTTTTAAATCTTCGAGAGCGACATTGCCAATTCGGCGAGTCAGGTCTTCTACCTGAGAAAGTTGCACCATGACCTGATAAAAAGCAGCCGCTGCTTCATAGCGGGTAATCGTGCGGCTGCCCCGGAAAGTTTTGTCGGGGAATCCCGCCATGACGCCGTATTTTTCGACCAGATCTCGAACCGCTTTTGCTGCCCAATGTTCTGCGGGCATATCGCTAAAACTAGCTTGCTGCTGCGCCTTGGCTTCTTCTACAGGCAATACAACGGTTAAAAGACTGGTACTCATCAATGCTGCCAAAGTGGTTTTGAAGATTCGCAACGGTCTAAGCTCCTTATTGATAAACTGGCGTCAACCAGTGTTTGTATTTGGGATCACGTCCCTTGACGATGTTAAAGTATGTTTCTTGCAAGTGTCGCATCATTGGCCAGTTGCCGGCTTCGCCGATCGGGCGGAGGTCAACCTCTCGGATCGGCGTGACTTCGGCTGCTGTGCCCGTAAAAAAGGCTTCGTCCGCCAGAATCATCTGCCCAACAGTCATGGCCTCAATATTAACTTGATAACCGAGATCAGTCGCAATTTTGATAATTGTGTCCCGAGTAATGCCCGCTAAAATAGAAGCATTAATCGGATTGGTATAGAGCACATTTTTCTTGACCAAAAATATATTTTCGCCGCTGCCTTCAGCAATATCACCTGATTCATTTAAGAGAATCGCCTCGTCAAAGCCCCGATCTTTGGCATCCATCACAGCCAGCATCGAATTCAGATACTGTCCCGTGGCTTTTGCCATCACCGGAAACATTTGCGATTGGAATTTTTTCCAACTGGTCACGGTAACGCGTGCACCTTTCTCAAGGCCATCTTCACCCAGATAAGCACCCCAGGGCCAGGCACCAATATTGACATCAATATTTTCACGATTGGGATTGACTCCCAGCCGGCCATAGCCGACAAAAGCAATCGGTCGAATATAACAATCTTCAAATTGGTTATCCCGAATGAGTTGCAAGATACCGTCTTTGAGTTCATCAAAGCTGAAAGGCATTTTGAAACGATAGACCTTGGCCGAATCGAAGAATCGATGCAAATGATCATCCAAACGGAAAACCATCGGGCCATTGGGAGTGTTATAAGCGCGAATACCCTCAAAGATACCGCTCCCATAATGTAGACCATGAGTCATAACATGGACAGTTGCATCTTTCCAGGGGATGATGTGTCCATTAGACCAAATCTTGCCATTTTCGGGAAACATTAAAACACTCCATCAAGTTCACTTTTTTCAACGCAGACTCTATTATATACAAATTTTGCCAAAGTGGTGCTTGAGAGGTCCCTTTGCAAAAAACAGCACGCTATTTCCGCACAGAAATCCATGGTTCCAGGCCCCAAAATGAATCAAAAGCGATCAGAGTGAAAGCGTCAGAGAAAGCGCCGACTCCCTTTCAGGAAACCCTAATTTAGGCTATAATAATCTCAAACGAATATTTTAAAAACGCAAACGCTTTGGCTTGAATCAGGGCGTTTATTTTTATATCAAATTTTCAAATCAAAAGCAAAACGGCAGGCTATCGTTTATGAAATTAGCAGATACCTTTACAGACGCTATTCGCCAAATTGAGCGTGAGCGTGGCATTAGCGCCGAGAGTATTGTAGAAGTCATTGAGTCGGCACTGGAAAGCGCCTACAAAAAGAAAATGATTGAGCAAGAGAAGCTCAATAAAGATTCTGAAGTAGAGATCTATATTGATACCGAACACGATAACGAAATCCGGGTCAAGGTCATTAAAACAGTCGTCGAAGAGCCCAGCGATGACCCCAACCAAATTAGCTTGCAAGACGCACAAAAGCGCGTGCCTGACATCGCGATTGGTGAAACCGTAAAGCTAGAAATGCCTCTCAGCTCCAAAGAATTTGAAAAACTAGCCACCCAGGTGGTACGCCAGGCAATTACTCAGCGTTTACGTGAAGCAGAGAAAAAAGCGATCTTAGAAGAGTACCGTGATCGCATCGGCACGATGCTGACAGCAACCGTTCAACGTTTAGAAAAGAAAAATGTGATCGTGAAACTGAATAATAAATCAGAGTTGGTTTTGCCTGCCTCTGAGCAATTGCCTCACGATCGCTACCGCTTTGGAGACAATGTGCGGGTTTATTTAGCCGAAATCCATGACAACCCACGCAGTCCTTACATCTTAATTTCACGGGCTCACCCAGGTCTGGTGCGTTGTTTATTTGAAATTGAGATCCCAGAAGTGGCTGATGGCACCGTTTTGATTAAGTCAATTTCTCGAGATGCGGGTTATCGCACCAAGATTGCAGTCGTCTCAATGAAAGGCAATGTCGATCCGGTCGGAGCCTGTATTGGTTCGCGCGGCTCACGCATTCATCCCATTATTGATGAGCTCAAAGGCGAAAAAATTGATGTGGTTCGCTGGTCAGAAGATCTGGCAACCTTTATCACAAATTCTTTGAGCCCGGCCAAAGTCGTGCAAGTCGAACTTTCAGATGATGATCACGAAGCTCTGATTGTCGTGCCTGATGATCAATTGTCACTGGCCATCGGCCGTGAGGGTCAAAATGTGCGTCTGGCAGCTCAGCTGACCCATTGCCATCTGGATATCATTACCGAAAGTCAGTTGCGTCGCCAAAAAATGGATATTCAACAGGCCATGCAAGAGCAACTCAAAAACCCAGACGAATATGATCAAGAACCAGCAGACGCTGACGAATATGATCAGGATCCAGCAGACGCTGATGAATATGATCAAGATCCAGCAGACGCTGATGAAGACGTCTCTATTAAAGACGAAACCTTTGTAGAATCCTCAGCACAGCCTGAATGAAAAAGGGAATTCGGCGCTGTGTTACGTGCCGTATTTTAAACGACCGCCAGCAAATGCATCGATTAAACCGTGAGACCACAGGAGTTGAAGCATTGCCGGCGGGGCGTTCAATTTATCTCTGTCAGCAGAGCACTTGTATCCAAAGCGCCCTTAAAAATCGACGTTGGTTGAAACAGAATCCGGACTTAACTCTGGTCGAATGGGAGCAAATTTGTCAAAACTTGCTCACTTTGCCACCTCTTGAATCCGTCGCTAGCGTAAATTTTAAAAACGATTGAGAAGCGCTGTTCTTCTCTATTGACGGCAAGTCCATCGATTCGAGTCATGCGCTTAGCTAGCTTGAATCGATCGCACATCTGCTTAAGTCAAGACCCAAATGCGTGTTATACTGTCTAACAATTCGTATGGGTAATGACCAGCCCTTGGCCTAAAAAACCAGCCGATTTACCCTGACCAGATTTATCTGAGCTCCGCTTGTTTCAATCTGGAACAAGCCAGGTAAAAGTCAATTAGAAAATGGAAGTTGAGCAACAGAAGAGCAGCATGAGTAAAATTAGAGTATCGAAGATTAAAAATAATATTGAACAAGAACTGGGTAAGAATGTCTCTACCCAGCAGATAGCGGAAACCTGCCGCAAGCTCAACATTTCCTTTAAGGATCATGAGCAAATGGGCATCCATTATAATTCGGTGCTGGCCGAAACTGATGCTCAACGTATAGCCAAAGCTTTTAAAGACCAACCCGGTGGCGCTCCCAAACCCAAAGCCGCTCCGCCTGCTCGTGAGACTCACTCAAGCTCCGCTCCTGCTCCCAGCACTGAGACCCCGTCTCGCCCGGAAGCTAGCGCTCCCCGTATCGAAAGAACCGATAGTAGCCACCGTGAAAACCGCAGTCCTGCCAGCAGCGCTGCCAGTACAGCGAATACCAATACAAGCGATCGGCCCGTTCGCACAGATCGTCCTGACCGGCCTGAGCGTGGCGATCGGCCCGTTCGCACGGATCGTCCTGACCGTCCTGAGCGTGGCGAACGCCCCATTCGTAGCGACCGGCCTGACCGTGGCGATCGTCCCCCACTACGCGACTACACCAAACCCCGCCCAGTAGGTACCGATGGTCGCAGTTCACGTCCGCCTGGCACCCGTGGCGAACGTCCCATTCGTAGCGACCGGCCTGACCGTGGTGATCGGCCCCCACTACGCGATTACACCAAACCCCGCCCCGTAGGCGCCGATGGTCGCAGCTCACGTCCACCTGGCAGCCGTGCCGAACGCCCCATTCGCAGCGATCGTCCCCCACTACGCGACTACACCAAACCCCGCCCAGTAGGTACCGATGGCCGTAGCTCACGCCCACCAGCCGGTGCAGGCGCTGGCCGGGGTCGTACGACAACGCCCACGACAGAAGATCGTCCAGAACGTATAGATCGTCCACCTCAACGCGATTACCGCGGCGGCAGCTCAACCCGTGGTCCTGGTGGCGCTCCTGGCCGTCCTGGCGGCGCCCCTGGCGGCCCTCGCTTTGGACCCAATCGCGGCCCAGCTGGCCGTTTCCCGACAGGTCCAAAACGCGGTCGGCGCAAGCGTTCTAAATACAAAAAAGAAAAACTAGAGCTTCAAAAACAAGAGCTAAAAGTAGAATTATCACCTGAAGAAAAGATTATTGAGCTACATACCAATATTACGGTGACCGAACTGGCAGTAAAAATGCAAATCGGCGTCGCCGAAGTCATGAAAGCCCTGTTCATGAAAGGTATGGTCACCAATATCAATCAGGCTCTCGAATTAGAAACCGCTGAAGCAGTTGCTAAAGACTTAGAGTATGAAGTCTTGATGCCCACAACCAAAGAAAAAGAAGAAATGGAAAAACCCAAACTGGTCGCTATCAAGCCCACTTTGGATCAAGATCCAGCCAAGCTGCATGCACGTCCCCCGGTCGTCACGATCATGGGTCACGTTGATCACGGCAAAACCTCTCTACTTGACTATATTCGCAAAACCAAAGTCACCGAAGGTGAAGCCGGGGGTATTACCCAGCATATTGGTGCCTATATGGTCAAAGTAGACGGCAGAGATGTCGCCTTTTTGGACACCCCAGGTCACGAAGCCTTTACGGCCATGCGAGCCCGTGGCGCTCAAGTTACCGATATCGCAATTATCGTGATTGCTGCAGATGACGGCATCATGCCCCAAACAGTCGAAGCGATTAACCATGCCAAGGCTGCAGGCGTACAAATAATCATTGCCGTCAACAAAATGGACAAGCCTGGTGCCGATCTAGATCGCTCCAAGCAACAGTTAACCGAGCATGAATTGGTTGCTGAAGAGTGGGGTGGCGACGCCGTGATCGTACCGGTTTCCGCCAAAACAGGCGAAGGCGTGGATGACCTACTCGAAATGATCGTCTTATTATCAGACATCTTAGAGTTGAAGTCCAACCCTGATAAACCAGCTTCTGGGGTCGTGATCGAATCCCAGTTAGAAAAAGGCCGGGGCTCTGTCGGTACGGTTCTGATTCAGAACGGCACCCTGAAGCAAGGCGACGCCTTTGTCGTTGGCCCTATCTCAGGTCGCGTTCGCGCGATGACCAACGAGCATGGCAAAAAACTCAAAGAAGCTGGCGCTTCTTACCCAGTTGAGATCCTCGGCTTTGCCGATGTTCCGACTGCCGGAGATATCTTCCAGGTCGTCAAAAATGACAAAACAGCCAAGTCAATGGCTGAAACACGCAAATTTGAGATTGAAGAAGAAGCTCGCAACCGCAACCGTATGAACCTCTCTAGCCTCTACGAAAATATGCTGGTCGGTAGTGTCAAAGAACTCAGTATCGTCGTCAAAACCGATGTTCAGGGCTCAATTGCTGCGATCAGACAATCTTTAGAACAGCTGACCACCGAGAAAGTGCATGTGCACGTGATTCACGCCGCTACCGGCGAAATCTCACAGCATGATGTGATGCTGGCAACAGCCTCTGACGCACTGGTCGTCGGCTTTAACGTCAAAGCGGATAATAACGCTGAGCGCATTGCCGAGCAAGAGCAGATCGAAATTCGCTACTACGAAATCATCTATAAATTGATTGAAGATATCGAAAACGCGATGGAAGGTATGCTTGAGCCTGAAATGGTCGAAGTTGAGATGGGCAAAGCCGAAGTCCGCGCGGTCTTCAAAATCAGCAAAGCCGGCACCATTGCTGGCTCTTATATGCTGGAAGGCAAAGCCGAACGCAATTGTCAAGTCCGTGTCAAGCGTGGCGAAGAATTGCTACATACCGGCCGTCTCTCATCGCTCAAACGCTTTAAAGATGACGTCAAAGAAGTCGGTAACGGCTATGAATTTGGTCTTGCTGTCAAAGACTTTAATGATCTCGTCGAAGGCGATATCGTCGAGTTCTTCCAGATTAAAGCCCGCCACGAAATCGCTAAAGCCTAATGCAACGAGCGCTCTGGCTCAGCATTTGTCTCTGGTTCAGTCTCAGCACTGGCGCACTGGCCTATCAGGTTCAGGTGCGTCAGGCTCAGGTGAGCCTGCGCTCGCAAGCTGATGCCCGTCAGGGCAAAGCCCTCCAGCGTATCAAAGCCCAAACAGCCCAATTACTTACAACCAGTCGCGCCAGTGATGGTGAGCTTTGGTGTTATATTCGGCCCCAACAAGGATCCCCGGGTTGGTTACCGGCACGTTTTGTAGACCCTCTGCTAAGCCAAAACAAGCCCTTGCGCCTGGCTGAACTGCCGGCTGAACTGGTCTTTGCTCACGCCCAACACCAGTTGATCTATCAGCAAAACCTGAAAGATCCCCGGCTCAAAAGCCAATTACAAAAATCTTTGCTCGAAATGGAACTGGCTCTGGTCAAACAGAGTTGGGAAGCAGCGCGACAGCGGCGCAGCTTTTTGGATATTTCACGTCGCATTGGCGTTCAGATTTCCAATAACGAGTACAAAAACTTACAACAGCAAGAACACAATCTGGAGCAGCAATACCAACGCGTTCTGGCTTCCTGGCTGCATTTATAACCCCTGTGAACGAAAATCAGATCATTGGACGGGCCCAGGCCTTCCCCCGTTTTCACTCAGCGCATCAGCTCGGCATTGAAGACGATACTGCTTTACTACAAGCCGAACCCGGTCAAACCCTGGCCTGGGCCGTTGACACCCTGGTCGAAGGTACTCATTTTTTACGTCAAATGCCCCCCTTTGAGATCGGCTGGAAATCTCTGGCCGTCAATCTCAGCGATCTGGCCGCCATGAATGCCCAGCCCCGCGCTTGCCTACTCAGTCTGAGCTTGCCCCCCGATCTTGAGCCTGAATGGCTGGCGCTATACTTTGACGGTTTGGAAGCCTGTTGCCGTAGCTACCAGGTTGATTTACTCGGTGGCGATACGGTGCGGCAGTCCACAGGCATCAATCTATCACTCTCGGTACTCGGTAACAGCACCCGCCCGATTCGCCGACGGGGCGCTGAGGCTGGTGACTATTTGATCTTGACTGGCCCCATGGGAGGCGCTGCCGCTGGTTTGCACTGCTTTCAAGAGCAATTAGCAATGCCAGAGCTGTTAGCGCGACATTGGCACCCGCTGCCGCGCTTTGACGCCTTGCCAGCCATTACTCAGGCCAGCCAGCGACTAAGCATGCTGGATACCAGCGATGGCTTATTGCGCTCAGTCGCTTTGTTATGCGAACTCAATCAATTGGGTTGCGAACTGATTTATGACCAGATCCCGGCGTTTGAAAGCTGGCCCGGACTCAGTGAAACCCAAAGACAGGACTGGGTCTTAAATGGAGGCGAAGATTATGAGCTTTTATTTACACTACCCGCTGCTGATTTCAGCCGTTTACCTGCTAGCGGTTTCTTTTGTATTGGTCAGCTTTGCACTGAACCCAGTCAAAGCCTGATAATCGCAGGACAAGCCCACCCCCTGAGTCAATTTGCAGGAGGCTTTGAACACTTTTGAATGCAGCCATGAAAGCACCTCACACGGCCCTGGGATTAGCGATTGTGATCCCCTGCCACCATGAACCCGATATCTTAAGCACCTTGCAATCTCTGGCTGCCTGCACACCCAGTCGCGTAGCCACAGAAGTGATTGTGGTACTCAATACCAGCGTCAAACATGGCCCAGAAGTCCAGCAATGCCATCAAGAGCGCTTACAGGACCTGCGTAGCTGGCAAAAGAGCCCAGATCACGTTGCAGCGCCCTTTGAACTGCTCGTGATCGACGCGCCAGATTTACCCCCCAAACATGCCGGCGTGGGCCTGGCCCGGCGTCTGGGAATGGATCTGGCTGCAGAACGCTTTGCACACCTGCAAACCAACGGCCTGATCGTGAATCTGGATGCTGACTGTACGGTCGCGACAAACTACTTTACAGCGATCGAACAACATTTCGAGCAAAATCCCCACACTCCAGCCGCTTCGATTTATTATGAACACCCCCTGAGCGGCTCCTTGCCGCCAGAGCTTTATACCGGAATTGTCTGGTACGAGCTTTTTTTGCGCTATTATGTGCATGCGCTGGCTTATGCAGGTCTGCCTTGTGCCTTTCAAACGATTGGTTCAGCCATGGCTGTACGCGCCGATATTTACCGCAAAATGGGTGGCATGAATCGGCGAAAAGCTGGTGAGGATTTCTATTTTTTGCAAAAAATCATTGAGCGCGGTGATTTTAGCAATCTGACCCGCACCACTGTTTACCCTTCGCCCAGGCTCTCGGATCGGGTGCCTTTTGGCACCGGCAAAGCGATCGGCGATTGGCTAAACGAACCGGACAGTCTGCGCTTGAGCTATGCCTTACAAAGCTTCAAGGATCTCAGAAAAATGAGCCAACAGGTACCTGCGCTCTACCCATTAAATTCAGCGGGACTTGAAGCGATCCGTCAGCAGTTCTCCCCTGTATTGTCTGAGTGGCTCGCAGCCGAAGGCTGGAATACAAAAATGGCTGAGATCCAGGCCAATACCACCGGGCAGGTCGCCTTTCAAAAGCGCTTTTATCAGTGGTTTAATGGTTTTAAAGCGATGAAATGCGTGCATGCCTTACGGGATCAGGCTTATGGCGAGCAGCCTTTGTGCAACGAAGCCCGAGAATTGCTGCTAATTGAAGGGCATCTTGTGCCAGCTGAAGCCAGTCCTGTGGATCTCTTGCAGATCTACCGCCAGATTGATCAAGCACAAGTCAATTAGCGCCTGCAGATCTGAAGATCTGCTATTCGGATCAAAATCAGTAAAATATTAAAAAATTTTGCATTTGCCTCAAAGCCTGATGATCAGATCTTTTGCGCCCCATTGAGATGTGTATCGCGCACAAATAAGGGATTGCAGCCCAGATCAGATCATGTTATTACACATTACTATGAGTCATTTGTTGTTGGTTGAAGACGATGCCCATATTTCAGACGGTTTGGTCTTTAATCTGGAGATGGAAGGCTATGAGCTGACCCATGCTCAGGATGGAAACCAGGCCCGCCGTCTCTTATTTGAGTCCCGGATTGCCTACGATTTGATCATCTTAGACGTGATGTTACCTGGGCTGAGCGGCTTTGACATCTGTCATGCTTTGCGGCGTAAGCAGATCTACACCCCTGTCTTGATGCTGACCGCCAAAAATTTTGAGAAAGATAAAATTAAAGGCTTGCGACTGGGAGCTGATGACTACCTGACCAAGCCCTTTAACCTGGAGGAATTACTGACCCGGATTCAGGTTTTGTTGCGCCGGCAATCCTGGCAGCAACAGGAAGAAGACCTGACCAAACTGTCGTTTAACGGTATTGAGATTGACTTTGTGCGTTTTGAGGTTCGGGTCCAGGGCGAGGTGATTCATCTGACGCCGCTGGAAATGAAACTGATGCGGGTCTTTGCCGAGAACGAAGGCCGGGTCTTAACACGGGATGACTTGCTAGAAAAGGTCTGGGACCAGCCCGCTTATGGCAATACCCGTTCGGTCGATAACTTTGTGATGCGCTTGCGCAAGTTTTTCGAAGCAAATCCTGCTCATCCTGAGCATTTTCACTCGATTCGGGGAGTGGGATACAAATTCACTCAGGAAGCGGAGCATTAAATTTGCTGCGATCGTACATTGATCACCAACGATTATCGATCATGTGTAATAGAATGAAGTCATCAAGACCAATGATCTTTTAATATTTAGATAACCCATCGATAATTTGCACAGGAGTACGGAAGCAATATGGTATATGATCGCAAGAAGACAGATTTGTCTGCAAAAATTCAGTTTTTACGTCGCGTCCCCATTTTTGGTGGCCTAAACGAGAGCAGCCTCGAACGCGTCGCCTCAATCATGATTGAAAAAACTTATTCACGTAAAAGCATCGTCTTTCACGAAGGCGACCACGGAGACAGCCTCTACATTATTAAAGTCGGCCGCATCAAAATTGCTAAAGTAGCGATCGATGGCCGTGAAAAAACCCTGACAATTTTACAAGCCGGAGATTTCTTTGGCGAAATGGCCATTTTTGACAATCTGCCTCGCTCAGCTACCGCTGAAGCGATTGACAACGATGTCCGTCTGTTTGGCCTCAACAAAAAAGACTTCGAACGTCTAATCCACGAAAACCCCACGATCGCATTGCGCATCATGAAAGACCTGACCAGCCGCATTCGCCAAATCAACCAGCAAGTGGAAGACCTGGCCTTCAAAGATGTCCATGGCCGTGTCTCTAGCACCTTGTTTCAATTACTCGAAACCGAAGAAAAAATCACCGGCCGCAACCTGAGCCGCCTGCGTATGACCCACCAGGACCTGGCCAATATGGTTGGATCTTCACGTGAAACCGTAACCCGTGCTCTCAATCGCTTGCAAACCGAAGGCATCATTGCTATTTCACACCAACAAATCGAAATTATCGATCGTGAGTATCTCTCAGATACCATTATCTAAGTATTAGAAACCGGAAATCTCAGCGGATCAGCATTTATGCTTGATCCGCTTTTTTGTGCCCGGTTAAGCTGCGACTTGCGTGGGTCGGGTCTATTAGCAAAAACAGTTGCTGAGTTGGTTGAGCCTCTCTGGCTGGAGCTTGAATGGACTTTGGGCTTGATGCCGTATCAAGTACAGCAATCACGAACGGTTGGAAAGAGCTTGCCTGGTGGAGCCCGATGCTATAATGGCTTCAAGTGTAAGCAGATAGGGATGCATCTCTCGAAATGATTACCATGGGCTAATCCCGTACTTGATTGATGCGGGAATCAGCATTACCTCAGGGAGCCCTTTATGAAAAAAACAGCCTATTACTTATTCAGTCTGGCACTGATCTTAAGTCCATCTAGTGCCTGGGCCGGTGGAGGCTATGGAACTCCCGTCAAGGTTAGCGCTTATCAAACCCGTGACAGCATCAGCGAGATTGTACTAGAAGCCCTGAGCAGCACCTCCATTGAAGGCAAAAAATGCAAGCGCATCACGCTTCAGGTCGAATACAGCCGGGTGCCCTGGTATAGCTTTGTACCTTTGATGGGCTCTGCTCACCCAAGCTATGCCGAAACCCAAACGGCGCTTGCTTATTTGCAAAAATCTCAGCAAAACAAACAAAGTCTTCTCTTTCTCTCTATGAGCGGGTTGGCGACGACGGCTAACGCCTGTCGCTTTGTCAGTAAAGGCTTACGCTTGCAGACACAAGCTGCTGACAATCTGATCAGCAGCTATTACTATCGGCTATAAAAATGCCTGACGAGCCCATTCACTGGCTCACAGGCCCTGATTTGGTTTAAACTGAAACCATGAAAAACCTACGCAAAAAGAACCCTTTGTATCAACAGTTCAAAGACCAGACTCAAAAGCCCGCGAGTGCCTGGCTGGAGCGAGATCTCAATGCCCGCCTGGATTTGTGTATTCAGTACTTGCTCTTGCCTGTGATCCAAAAAAGCAAACCGATCAGCCCCGAAATGATGCAGGCGATGATGCCTGCTGCAGTGGATCTGGAACGTCAGGCCAGCACATTGGCACAAGAGAGCCCGGCCAGTTTCAAAAGTATTCATGATCTACTTGAGCAGGTCACCGCCCTGTTTTTGATGCCTGAAGCATGAGTACAGCATCTGATGAAAGCTTTTTAGAGGATCTAACACAAGAACAATTGCGCAAACAATTGCAGCAGGCCGAAAATGAAGGCCTCAGCGCAGCGGAACGGGACGCACGCCTGGAGCAGCAGAGCTTTATTCTGAGCCTGAAGCTCTTATTCAATCATTACGATGGCATCTTACCCGAAGGCGAAGCGATGCCCCTCTGTCTGGCTCATTTGACTCAGATTAATGCAGCAGAAAGCCAGCAAATACTGTCAGGATTTATCCGCAGAGGGTGGCTCGATCGTGATTATGCACTCTCTGAGCAGGGGCAATGGCTTTTACAAGATTTGGATCTGCCATAAGCATCTCGTTCTGTTTCAAGCACACAAGTTTGCTATGCTTACAATGAGCCTTATGCAGGAAACACGATATGAACAGCCAGCTTCATTGTGAGCAAATAGTCGCCTTTCAACAACAACTCCAAAACAGCGAGCAATCCCTGATTTTATTAGAAGGGACTCCGGGTATAGGCAAAACCCACCTGATCCAGCATCAACTACACAGTTTGACGCATACTTCAGGCAAATTTATCATTGACAAACAAACCCTTCAACCCTATAGCTCTCTCATTCAAGCAATGCGAAAAGTCTTGTGCCGCTTGATTTTACTGCCAGAAACTGAGTTTAGAGCCTGGTGCAAATATCTACAACAGGATACGCTTTTCCCCCAACTGAAGTCAGCTTTACCCGAAATTGTTAGCTTTGAAGTTACGCATTTGGGCCAAAGTTCAAGTGAAGCCCCACTTAACCTGACGCGCTCTTTTGAAATTGCCTTTATTCAATTGTGGGAAGCCCTCGCCCGCTCCCCCTATCCCACCATTAAAATCGTCTGGTTAGATGACGTTCAATGGATCGACAGCGCCTCGCTCGCACTGCTTGAAAAACTACTTCAGAAAAAGTTACCTTTAAAATGGATCTTTAGTGGTCGCCAGCTGGCTTCATTAGCAGGATTATTAAATCGCCTGAACGATAAGCCTGAGGTCATTTCACTTAGCCCTTTATCCAAAACTGAAGTCCACATCTTTCTTCAGGAGAACCTGAAAAGTAGCGCCCAGCAAACCTTACAAATAACAGAACTATTTTTCACCCTGAGTCAGGGTTCTCCCCTGGCGCTTTCGCTGAGTTTGAAAGCCTTACTTGCCGAGCAGAAAATAGTCCAGCAGGGGGAGTGGATTTATACAGGACAACTGACAGAAGAAGTCTTAAGCCAAAACAGTGGCTGGCATGAGCTGATGCAGTCTCAGTGGCAGCAACTTTCAAGGTCTGTGCAGGCGCTTTTACAGCAGGCGGCTATCTTAGGGGCAAAATTCAGCCCCAAAACCCTGGCTTACTTGATTCGATCAGAACGCTTTCAAGCCGATTGGGAGCTTTGTTTGGAACAGGGCTTTTTTTCAGAATTAGCCACAGAGTATCAGTTTTATCATGATCGTTTGTATGAATGGGTAAAATCAACCTTGAACCCCAGCCAAACGCAAGCGATACAGCTATACACGGCCCAGCAACTTTTGACTTACACAGGGGAGCAGACCCTTTCTTTGCTAGTGGAACAACTGAATCCCGTGGCTATTCACTTAACTGCCAATGAGCAAAAACAGCGCATTGCCTTTAACCTACAATGGAGCCGAGAGATGCTACGTCAGGGAACCCACCAGGAGGTCGGAAAACTCCTCGATAGCATAGAGCCTTATCTTTCAGTAACAGACCCTTACTTTATTAATTATCAAACCTTACGGGCTTCACAGGCCTATTTAAACGATCAGCTCCAGTCTGCTGAAAGCATTTTAATTACTCTCAAACAAGATTTCTCATCACAAACTATCGAAGCCCAGTTACTTCTGATCAGGATTTACACTCAGCACAACCGTTATGAAGACGCCGTGATGCTCAGTCTTGACTTATTAAATAAGCTGGGACTATCGATTCAAACAGATCCGGCGCAAGTCGAAGCGCTCTTCGCTGAAGTCTTTACTAAGCTTGACACAAGCTCAGTCTCCGATCTGATTCGCATGGGTCAATGCGTAAGTGATTCAGGCTTTGACGCTCAGATGCAGGTCCTCTCGATAGCCGCCCCCGCGCTTTTCAATTACAGTCCTGAACTGTTTGGAATTTGTATTGCACATGCTTTAGACAAAATCTTGCAGGAGCAGGGCGCTCAAAGTGCCCCGACTATTTATATTTCGGGGACTGTTCTCGCTATCCAGACTGGCAATTTAAAACTAGCTGCTAAACTGGCCCAGGCTGCCGAGATGCTAGCCAAAGAACGCCATCAAGACAGTGAACTCGCCTTTGTCTATTGTATTATGGGTGACTTTGTGATGCCCTGGACCCAAAGCTATCTTCAGGCACGCCAGTACTTCCGTCTGGCCTGGAACCATGCCTTGCGTTCGGGCAATTTACAATTTATGGGCTACACGGCTGTTTTTCGAGGGGCCAATTTGTTTGTCAGCGCTTATCCACTCAAGGACCTGAGCCAAAATATTTTGCCTGAATTGATCGCCTTTAACGAACGCACCCAAAACTACTCACCTCTTGATGGACTCAATAGCTATTTTCTGCTCAGTCAAAAACTAATCGATCCTGACTTCGATTCCGCCAGAGAAACTATTTTTGTGCAGGATCTGATCACACGCAATAGTCTAGCCGATCTCTCGCGGTTCCATACCTTTAATGCCTTTGTTCAGCTTATTTTTGGTAACGAAGAATTGGCCCTGGAATCGCTGGAGCAATCCGAGCTCTTTCTGTACCTGCCCGCTTCGATTGTGCGCAGCTGGTATATCTTACTCAGGGATCTGCTGAGCTGGCGCCTGCAACGCTCACCCGAGTGTCTGCCACAAGACGTACTCCCTTTTGATTTAGAAACCCTGGCCCAAATCAACCCGGCCAACTTTGCGACCCTCTACTCACTCTGGAAAGCCGAAAACCCGGCTCACGCGGCTGAAAAGATGCAGTCTTACCACCAGGCACTCGAAAGCGCCCGCACACACCAACTCTGGCATTGGGAAGGCTTTATTTTAGAGTCTATCGCGCAGATGCATCTCCGGCAAGGCCTTCCTATTCTGGCCCAGCAGTCTTTACTCGAAAGTCTAGCGGCTTACGAAACATGGGGAGCCCAGGCAAAAGTGGCCCAGCTGCTGCCTCAACTCACACCGCATTATCTGCAAAAACACCAATCTCGTCAGGCCATTAGTTCACACCAAATGCTCGATTTTCTCACGATTACTGCTGATTTTGCGCGTAAGCATTCGGCTCAGGACATACAAAGCCAAATCTTGAGTCAGTTGAGAAAATACACACAAGCAGAGTACGCACAACTCTTACTTAAGTCTGCTGGACAACAGCATTGGCAAAGCGCCAGTATAGATCCTCTGACTTCTACCCAGGCTTTGCCCTCGACACTGTTACTCAACTATGTTGAGCGAACGCACCAGGCCATCCGTTTCCCTGAGCAACAAGAAATTTTTAATATTTCGCATCTGGAGCTGCCGCTGGGTAGTCATGTTTTATTGCCACTTGTTTTTCAGCAGGACCTGGTCGGTATTATCTACTTTTTTCATCCAGCACAGGACCATTATTTTGAACTGCGTCATGATCTGGTGCTCAACGCTCTAGGGGGCTATATCGCCGGTGCCCTACATAATTTACAAAGCTATCAGAACCTTGAAGAAACCATCGCCCTGCGAACTCGCGATCTCAAAGCAGCCAACACCCAGTTAGGTGCTTTGCTCGATGAGCGTCAACATGTCTTATCGATGGCTGCTCATGATCTCAAGCACCCGCTGGGAACATTGAAACTGGGACTATCGATGCTTGAACAATTGGGGGACTCACTCTCCCCAGCCAATAAATCGGATGCCTTCGCCAGCTTGTTCCATACCCTTGACGATATGAATCACAATACTGAACGCCTCTTGATTACCGAGCAACTGCGTTCGCAAGCGCTCGCTCCACAGTGGCAAGTCTTAACGATTGAAGAACTGCTAGCTTCTCTGCAAAGCTATCAATGGAAAGTCAGCCAAAAACAACAAAAACTGGTTGTGGAGCATGACTTGGATCTCGAGCAAACTCTGGAAACAGATCCGTCCTTGCTAAAAACCATTCTTGAAAACCTGCTGGACAATGCGATTAAGTTTTCTCCTTTTGAGTCAACAATTCGCTTAAAAATGGTGATTGAAGCAACGGACTTACAAGTTTATGTCAGTGATCAGGGACCCGGTATCAGCGCAGCAGATCAACCTCAACTATTTAAAAAATTCTCTCGCCTGTCGGCACGCCCAACGGCAGGAGAAAGCTCGAACGGACTGGGGTTGTTTATCGTGCAACAGTTTGCAAGTTCTCTCAAGGGCTCGATCACACTTGAAAAATCAGCTCAGGGAGCTTGTTTCAAACTCAGCATCCCGAAAGCTCCCAAAGCTCACACAAAGCTCTCAAGATCGTCTTAATCTAGCCCTTAGGCAGTGCTTTTGCTTGGGGTTTAGCCACGCATTCTCTAGAATAATAATATGTTAACTATAGAGAAAAATAACCACTCCACGACGTCTAAGCCACGACCCACTCCTGCAAGTAATCTGAGTTCGAACGCTTATGATCGGATGCGCTGGCAAGCGAAACAACTTGCCCAGTCCAGATTAATCGCCCTACCTGAAGCCCAGCGTATATTATTAATTTTTGCTGAACCCCAAGAGTTGATTACAGCAACCTATGCCTGCCTTGAAAAGGGCCATACAGGCATTGCTTATCGCTTTAAAGCCGGTCAACAACAGGCTTTACTCAAGGACATACAAAAACACCAAATCCAGAAGATCTGGTGTCCTCCCGCCTTCAAGCAAGAGTTTCAAAAGATCTTATCAGGAACAGCCTACGCGCATTTATTGCTCTGAAGTCACGCTCAAATAATAACCCTGTCCATAGCGTGTTTTAATTTGACAGGCTGTTGGATAGGCTTTTAGCTGCTTGCGCAGACGACTGATCTGACTTTCAATCAAGTGTCCATCGCGCGTCTCAAGATAATCCTGATGCCAAACCTGCTGATAAATCTCTGCTTTGGAAAAAACTTTCTCGTGTTGAAACAATAAGTAGAGAATTTTTTTAGCGGTATCAGATAAAGGCAGTAAGCCAGCTTCCGTATAAAATTGGTCACTGTCTATTGTATAGCTGATCCGCCCTTTTGGGGGTGTGGGTCCCTGAGCGCTGCGATTGACGGCCTGCAATTGCGCCTTGACACGGGCTAGCAATTCACGAATATCAATCGGCTTGACGATATAATCATTGGCCCCCGCCTCTAAAGCGTCCAGCTTTTTTTGCAAACCTCCCTCAGCAGAAAAAAAGACAATTGGAAAAGTATAAAGCTCCCTCAGACTTTTGCATAACTCAATGCCAGAGAGATCCGGTAAATCTAAGTCTAGAAGCACTAAATCAACAGAATTTGCTTGTAAGTACTGACTGGCTGCACTCGCCGTTAAGACCAATTCAGTCAGATAGCCGGTGGCTTCCAGCGTCATCTTGGTAAACGACCCCAAACGCAAATCGTCTTCAATAATTAAGATTTTTTTCAAGAATTCTTTGATTCTGAAGCGCTTAAGGGAAGCAATAAAGGGTGTTCAGCTGCAAAAGTACGCAAGGCAGCCAAACTCTTTTGATATAATAGCTGATACTTCTGGCTAGATTTTAAGGCCTTTAACCAGAGTAACAGCGCTGCTTGCTTGGTCAAAATCAGCGCATCTGGCACCTCAGCAAACAAGAGCTTCTCGCCCAGCTTAGCCAGGGGGTCTAAAGTCGTCGGTTGCAAAGCATAAACAAAGATTTGCAAACAATTTTTCTCGGGGCTACTTGGCAAGCTATCGACTTGCTTTAGCATGCTCTCCAATTGCGTTTGATTTAAGGCTGCAGGATTGACCATCTGTAACAGCAACTCAGCATAGACCCAGACGCTCTTGTCGAAGGCGTCAGTTTGAATCAAATAAGCTTGTTTTGCCAATCCCAAAGCCTGCTGAGAAAGCGCTACTTGTAAGCGCACAGCTTCTAAAAATGCCAGTAATATTTGCAAGCAGACCGGGTGCTGATAGACTCCAAAAGCATTCATAATTAAGCTTTGGGCACTCAGCGAATCAGCTTGAATCGTTGTCGCATAAAGCTTCAACAAAAAATGTAAAAAAGAAAGGGGCAAGTGGACCCGCACTTGATGCGGGCTATCTTTGGCTGTCGCCTGAAATCCAGCAGCCAAACGCAGGGCCTGGCTGTCCTCAAGGCTCAGCTCTAAAATCGTGACCAATTGCTTGACAGCCTTAAAAGAAGGCTGACGTTTATTGTTTTCAAGCAGGGATAAATACGATGCTGAAAACTCGGCTTTTTCAGCCAATTGTTTAAGCGAATACCCAGCTTGTTTACGTTCGGCTTTTAATCGCGGTCCAAAAGAGACTACATTTTCTTTGCGCATCTATGCATTATGACATATGGACTTCAAAGATTTGAAAGCAAATTCAAAAAAAACTTTAAACTTCAAACAAATACTGAAACTGAGGCTCTGACGCCAATAGACTCAGTTGTTCAGGAGAGCCCGCTCCCCATTGCCGCAAAATAGCGTGCGCCTGAGCCAGCCACTTGTGTGGGTCTTGGATCTGCTGATAAGCTGCCTGACAATGCGAAAGATAGGCCCTTAGCACCGTACTCTCTTCGGGCATCAGAAAAGCAAGCTGAATCAATAAGGCCTGCCGCTGACCCGACTCGAGCAAAGAAACATCAGCTTCTGAGACATCGATCTGTTTAGCCAATTGCCCCATTGACAGGCCTTTGATAGACGTTTCAGCTCCTGGGGAAAGGTCATCTTGCTACCTCGTTAATCTGTCGCACCAAGCAACTTAGCGCGATGCTAACTCTCTTCAGCTCAGTCTATGGCAGGGGCTCATAGGCTCCTATCACAGTGGGGTCAGGATTTGACGGGTGATTAACTCCACGCACATCTTTGCCATTACCTGTCGTACCGGCTCCAATCAAAGGCGAGCCGGGAGCAGGAATAAAGCCGTCATCACTGGTTCTCCAGATTCCATCAGCACCGGCAGGCGTAGCCGCAGCTTGAAAGCCAGGGACCAGATTGAAGATCAGGTTCGTCGTTGTCGGGGCTGCAAAGGTACTGGCGCCTTCATTGAGCAAGGTAGCTATATCCGGCAGATTGGTCGCGTTGTTGGTTAGCGTTGAAGCGACATCTTCTGTTCTGGCAATATTATTGTCGACAAAGAGACTATTTGCCAAATTCAGGCTTCGACTGAAAAAGTCCCAGACCAGCGCCTGACCCATGGCTTGATTGGATGTATTCTGAATAAAGCTATTGTGCCTAAAAGTGTCTGAGCTGCTGCCATTGCCACCGATAAAAGCACCGCCACCGTTGCTATTGGCATGATTTGCATAAAAGAGATTGTTAGACATCTCAATATAGCTGCCTCCTGAACTGTGTCTCCAGGCTCCACCACCGCTGAAAGCGTCATTGCCCAGCGAGCTGTTTTGGGCAAAGACATTCCGAAAGACAGAGGCTCTGTTCGTGCTTGAAGACACAGCCCCACCACTATCGTTGGCCGTGTTTTGTAAGAATACATTATCCTCAATAATCACGGGGCTTTCAACAAAGCCATTTTGATCAATCGATGCGGCCCCGCCAGAAGAAGCTTGATTGCTTTTAAATATATTTCGATACAGTCTGATCACATTGCTACTACCGATGGCGCCACCGGAATCAGATGCCTGATTGTTTTCGAGGCGGCTATCTTGTACGATCATGGTTGCGGCATTAAAGACACCGCCACCGCTTGAGTTAGCCAGATTAGATTCAAAGCGTGAACTTTGCTCTACCAGTAGATCATTAATACTAGCAACCCCGGCCCCATAATGAGCCGAATTGTTTCTAAAAACAACTCCCTGGAGCGTCAGTTTCCCCAGATTAAAAACACCCCCGCCACTGTCCTCGTCCAAATTCGGAGGAGGATCACCGCCTCCAGGTCCACCAGGGTCTGGAAAGCCACAACAGCCTCCGCCGCCTCCATTAGGATCTTCAGGCTGTCCGTCGTCATTACCGTTGGCGTTGCCATCACTGACAATCAAGTTTTTCAAGATCGCTCCGCTGCCTGCGACTGCATCAGTGACTTTGAGCACATGATAGCTGTTTTCAGAGCGCGTTGCGTCATTGATATCGCCCGCTGGAACCGTGTCATTCTGGTTTAAATCTCCGCTGAGAATGGTTTCATATAGCGTGAGATCACTTTGAGAAGCAGTCGTCTCAGTACCGCTAAAGCCTCCAATTAAAGTCAAGGGCCTAGTGATCTCAAAGCTGACACTGCGATCGGTGTCGCTGGGGGTATACAATCCGGCCTGCAGCCAAATTTGCTCGTCAGTACCCGCATCTGCCAGGGCCCGTGTCAGCGTGGTCGCCCGTTCCCAGGCATCTCCCAGCGCAAGCGCGTCCCCATCGGTTTTGACGTACCAGACTTTTTGAACTTCAAAGGTTTCACTCGCTGAGGTTTGGGCACCGATTGCTACGGTTACATTTTGCACCGCTGCATTAACAACCTCGGGTACGGTGACTGTCAATTGTGTGCTGCTGGCGGCGGTCACGGTGGCCGTAATAACATTGGCCCCCTCTGTGAAAGTCACCACATTGGTGGCGGCATCGGTGTGAAAATTCTCGCCATCGATTAAAAACTCGGTTTTGCGTGGCCCCTTGGTAATCGAAAAACTATCAATACTGGGTGTGGTGTAGGTCAAATTAACATTGGCCCGGTTGAGACTGTCACCGGCAACAAAGGTCAGGGTTTCCGCTGGAAATAATCCGCTGTAGCTGATGCCAGCGTTTTGCGCAATACTGAGTTCCCAGGTGCCTGGCAAAATATTATTAATTGTGATCGGGCCATTGCCAACCTCTATCAGCGGACTGGTGGGATCTTGCAAACGCACTTTGACTTTGTCACTACCCACCAGACCCGAGACATTAAACTGCAGGCTGGCTGTATTGCGAATATATTGTGAGCCGGGGGTCAGGCTGGCCTGGAAATTAGCGGGAATCCCCTGAGTCCCGGTTAAAGCCGTGACCAATTGCCCCGCGACGAAACGAGACGGATCAACAGTAAAGCTGGTGCCGTTCCAGCCCAGCACATTATTGAGTATCGTTTTCAGTTGGTCGACCTCAAGTTTGACGAGCAAAGCGGGGTCTGAACTCTGAAGGCTTTCCATGGTTTCTGCCAGTGGGATCTGGGCGCGATTGATCACAACACTTACCGAATCATTACTCCCGGAGGAATAAACTCCTTTGGCATAAGCCGTGGCGACTTCTGTTTTGCCGATATCATAAAACTGAGCCGTGAGCACCCGATTTTGGCCCTTGGGAATCTGGCCAAAAGTAGCCGTTGCGCCACCTGGCCCAGTGACATTAATATAATTGTCAGCGTCTCCACCCGTGGCATAAACACGCCCATTGAAGCCTGGTCCGGTGACCCAGATTCTTAAATAACTCAGAGTAGAGGTATCCAGCGCCTGGGTTTTGAAACCGTCTCCAAGTTGGATCGTGATTTTGTCAAAATTCTCGCCAGAAACAATTTTCGCTGCTAAGCTGTGGGGCTCTGCCAGTTTGGGTAGCAGAGGTGCCGCCGGGGCCAGTGGCATCACGCTCACCGTTGATGCCAGGGTAGGTGAAGTCGGTGTAGCCGGTACCGTTGTCTGGGGGCTACATGCCGCCAAAAGACCTACCGCCAACGCATAGTTTACTAGTTGTTTCATCAAAGAGACACTCCCATTATTTTTTGTTGACCTGATACCGCCACAAGAGACGAAGATCTGAATTAATTTCTATCCACTGAGATCGACTGCTGTGCTCAATCAAAGTATGGCCATTGTCTAAACGTAAGGCCCGGGTGGGTCGCATCATGCGTAAGCCAGCCCCAGAAAGCAAGGCCCAGACAATCTTTCCTGCTGAATCCACTTCTAAAATGCGACTATTACCCGTATCCGTGATCAAGACATGCCCATTGGCCAAAAGCTGTGCATACTCTGGTGCAAAGAGATGATTTTCGTCCCGCCCAAATTTGCATGGGGTTCCGAATTGCCAAATCACTTCACCCTCTGAGTTCATACGTGACACCGTATGTTCTCGAACGTCAGCCACAACTAACTCGCCAGCCAGAGCGTGCACAGAAGCAGGCGCACGACCATAAGAGAGCTGCCTTAAGACTTTGCCCTCTTTGGTAAGCATCAAGACTTGCCCTTTGCCTGTATTGGCAATCCAAAGATTCTCTTGCTCATCCTGACAAAGATCGCGGGCCTGATTGAGGCCCAGATCTGGCAGCGCCTCTGGTTTGCTACCACCCTTTAACTCACATTTGAAGAGCTGGTTTTGGCCCATATCTAAGACCCATCTGAAGCTCGTTGTTTCTAAGGCATGAACCGGCTGTACCCACTCATCCTGATTGCCGATAACCGTTGAGACCTCGCCGCTTGAACTGAGTTTTTGCAGTTGGGCATTGGAATTATCACGCACCCAAATTTCAAAACTAGACTCAGAAGCCAGCACAGAAACAGCTGCCGCAGCCGGTTGTATACGTGCCTGCTTACGTTCTTGAACTGCCTGATGGGTCTGCTGCGTTTGTTGACGCTGAGTCTGCAAGGTCTGCAAACGTTCTTTTAAGCGTTCCCGCTCAGACTCGGAACGCAATTGCTCCTGCATACTGCGTTCCTGGGCTAAGTGGATCAAACGGTCACGAACATCAGGGTAAGCCGGCAGCAATTGATCCAAGTCTGCCTGGCCCAAACAAAAGACTTCACAATAGCCCTTGGCTCTCACGGTTGCATTTCGTTTTTGGCCTGTCATCAGCGCCACTTCACCAAAGATGTCTCCGGGCGCCATACGGGCCACGACATCCGTTATTTTTGGCCCCATCACTTCGACCTCACCCTGTCGGATCAGATACATGTCTTCGCCAGTATCACCTTTGGTCACAATGGCCTCGCCCTTGTTATATACACGGGTACGAATTAGCTCTGCAATTTCGCTAAAAAACGACTCAGGCGCCTGACTAAACAAAGAGACTTTTTTCAACATTTCAATCAGTGAATGCTGGCTACCCCCCTGGAATTGCGTGGGATCATGAGCACGGCTATAAAACGCATTTGTCGGCGCTTTATTGTCTTTGGCTGACGAGAGTTGTAAGTCTTGCATCAAAAAAGAAGCACTAACCGATTGGGTCTCCGTATCGACTCACAAGAGACGATACGCATCGTAGATCAAGCAATTCTGATCCAACCATTTGATCCCACCGGGCTCCTGAATCTGATAGCGAGGGGATGAAACCGGTGTTGGGATAACCCTACTTTCCAGGGTCTCTATCTGAATAATTTCAACGCTTTGCGCTTTGGGATCAAAGACCGCTATATTTTCTCTCGAAGCCGCCACAACAGCCGGATCACCGGACAGCTGGAACTCATTTAAGATGGCCCCCTGGTGGTCGACTTGCTTTAATTGTCCCTTTTCACATAAAATCCAGATATCTTCGGCGGTGGCACAATCAATCACAGCAGCGTCTATTTTCCATTGGAACTCACCATTTATATTAAAAGCCTCTAGAACACCGGCACTGGTATCCAGCCCCAAAACCAGAGGAGATGACGACTTCAAAAAACGGACCTGGTTCCAATGATGATCTTGACTGCTGACCTGCCATTCCTGTTTAGCTGAGAGGTTCCAACAGGTGGCTTCTCCGCTTTCTATGTCCAGAATCAAAAAAGAACTTCCCATCCAGACAAAATCTACTGGCCGGTAGATATTAAGCCAACTGGAGTCCAATTGCCAAATCACTTTTAAATCTGAATTCAATTGCAAGAGTCGGTTATTCAGCGGATCCGCTAAAGTAAAGTGCCCAGCAGGCAAGCGAGTATAGACCACGTCAGGCTCAGAGCTCTCAAGCTCAGGAACAAACTCAGCTGCCGAGGCGATCATAATACCCGCCGATTCCAATTG
Source organism: Candidatus Sericytochromatia bacterium (assembly GCA_037968875.1). GTDB lineage: Bacteria > Cyanobacteriota > Sericytochromatia > UBA7694 > UBA7694 > JBBKWI01. The sequence goes on from JBBKWI010000024.1 coordinate 41,793, forward strand.
GGCAAAGAGATCACGTCGATTGAGCTTCAAGCCGACAGTATATTTACCCATCAGATGATAAATCACCACATCCAGCGTCTCATTGCTGCGTAAGAGCTGCGCCAATTGCTCTGCATGGATCACGACTTCTTGTTCTTCGCTTTGGCGGGGTGGCAAAGCCATTTGTACGCCATGCTCTTCTTGTAAGCGAGTCTGAATCATTTCCAGAATCACCTCACGGGTTCTGGTAGGCAAATCTATAGGCGTTGCGTTTTTGGCACTCAGAATCAATAACTGGCTTTTAAATTGTGGCAAACTGAGGCCAAAACTGGCCAAGAGCGCTTTGACCACCACCGGTTGGGTTTCAGGCAAAAATTCCCGTTGTCGTTTCATCAGGGCCTGGTACTCAGGATTGATATGCGCTCTGGCCAACAGAGCAGGCCAGGTCCGCTTGGCTGGCTGAGATTTAGAAATGACCTTGGCTGTTTGTATATCCACCCAGGTTAAGACTGGAGTCAAGGGATCCGGCAGGGGCTGATGGGTCAGGACCGCCAGGCGAGCTTGCTGCTTATCAATCAGCATCAAATCTGCAGGCGTATCCGTCAGGTGGGCATAGCCACTCCCCGTCAAAGCAATCTCGCGGGTTTGCTGAGTGTCGAGCTCAAAGTGATGCAGAGTACTTTTTTTGTGACTATCTAAAACCCATAAACTGCGATCATCTAAAAGCACGTGGGTCGGAAATTTCCAGAGACCTTCAATCGGTTTTATTTCAGTGTCTGCGATATTCCATTGCCAGACCTGCCGGGAATCTGCTCCTGCTAAATAAGCCAGCTTCCGTTCAGGATCAAGGGCAACCGTGAGCACCTTCTCGCCTTCGAAGGCCGCAAACTGGTGTTGTGCAATCTGCTGCTCTTGTTCCAGGTCAAAGATCAGCACCTCTGCTTCTCTGCGGTTGACCACTGCTAACCACTGCAAATTAGCTGACAGAAACAGATCATAAGGACCTTGTGCTGGCCGATTGGTATAAGCTCCCGGAAAAATCAAGTTTTGGGTTTCGAAAAAATAAGCGGGCGGCAAACCACTGGTATCTTCGTAAAGATAAGATCCCTGATCCAAACTAAAGCCATAACAATCTTTATCCACAGGCCAGGGCAACATACGGGCCGTGCCGGACTCTGAATCTAGTGCACCCAAACTTTGCCCATTCATTTTTAAATTGGGCTGCTCTATTTTGCGGCGAGCTGGCAGATCAAAGCAAACCTGAGTTTGCTCCTGATTGACCTGCTTCGTTATGATCAATTGACAATGTGATAAATCCACCCAACAATCTATGGTCATGTTTAGATTCCTTCCAAATTAATCGAGGCACTATTGATAGAATCAGACGAGGGGCTACTGCCACCACTACCTGAGCCCCCCGTACCAGCGCCTCCAGCTTCGGTATCGCTAGTCTCAGTGGCTTGCAATACCTCTGGCCCAATATCGCCAGGGTTGTCTGTCAAGAGTGACGGAAAGCGACGCGCAAGATTATCAAGGGTATCGAGATACTGATTGAGCTCCTGAGTAAAGGCCGTATTCTTAACGAGTGCTTCCAAGTCAAAGCGACCCAGGTAACGATTCAGGATGGCTTCAAAAGCCCCGACCCGATTAATCAGAACACGCACCCGATAATAATTGGCTAATAATATGCCTGCGCTGAGGCGTTTCTGCGCCTGGCTTTGTTCAAATAAAATCGCAATTGCCGTGGTTCTGGGGCTGACACCGGCAAAGCTAGTTGTAGACTCTGTCAGTTGACGATAGCCACGCAGATGGAATTTCTGCTCTTTGTCTGCTTTTGCATCGATTCGAACCAACAGATTTTGTTTTAGACCGGCAACCTCAAATGCGCCCCGATCATCAGAACGACCTTCAGCCAGGACTTCACCCTCGGTACTGCTAACCACGATACCAAAAGGCACCTCACGATAGGCTTGCCCCACGAGAATGGTTTCTTGCAGAGTCTGAAAGCCAGAAGGCATCAAAATACCTGAAGGCATCAAAATACCTGATGGCATCAGAATACCCGATGGCATCAAAATACCATTTTGGGTTTGCTGCATACCTGAAGGCATCAGAATTTGACCCGCCAGCTGGACGGAAGCGTTTTGAACACCTGAAGGCAACAAAATTTGATTGCCATCCACAATCGGGGTTTGAATAGGCACACCTGGCGTCAGCGGTATGGCCCCCTGAATTGAACCTATATTCGCCCCAGGAGCAGTATTTTGCCCTGCGCCTACCTGGGCAGACGTCGAGGATGACGAGCCAGAGTTTGAACTGGGAGAACTACAGGCAGCCAGACTTAAACAAGCGATTAAAAATAAGGGTTTCCACTTCATGATCTGAGCTCCGGAATGAAATATTGAAAAAGAGCGCCATCTGTCAGGCACTCAGCGCTGCTAAAAAAGTCAAGGAGTACAAAGCGACTCCTGTTTAATACTGTAAATAAAGGCATTATATAATGATTAACAAAACACCCTTAAATATAAATAGTTAAGTTTACAATAACACATATAAATTTCCAAAGAACAGTTTAAAAATTAATTTCAGCTAAAACCCGCCCAATCAGTGCTATAAATAAGCACTGACAACTCTAAGCCCGAATCAAATCTGCTCATCTACCCTCAAAAATCAAACTCTGTTTCAAGACAATTATTAAAATATTTCTGAAATTTCTTTTGCTATAACCAACAAAATTAACAAGTCAATTTATTGATTCCAGTCATTAAAGTATTTCATTTTTTTTAAAAGTTGATTAAGAAATGGAATCTGACACATTATCTTTAATAAAACTCTATATCTGTTAACTATAGAGTTTTATCAAGTGAGGTCAAAATTATGGGAACTATTCGCACCAACAGTCAGGTTTATGAAGCGGTCCAGCATGCACAAGATGACTATACATTGGGAGGCTTGCGCAGTAAGAATATTACCAATAGTGAAGTCAACGATATCGAAAATGCCATTATTGCTGATGGCCAAGTCGATGCGGGAGAAGCGCAATTATTAGAAGCCCTCAAAAGCAAAACAAGCTTCACAATCAGCGATGGCAAACAGTCCACCCATATTGCACAGCCCGTATTACGTTTTGTAACAGCTTCCGCCGTTGCGCCTCTACATGAGGGCCGTTCAATGGTCGAACGAGACGGAGGCTATCTTTCGAATATACCTGATTATATTCCCCGCCAGAGCAAAGGCGAGGGAACCGATGTCATGAATGAAGACAGCTATGCCAATAACACTGACGCCCGCGATGCTTTTGATACTGCCCGCTCGCGCATGCTAGACGTTAATAATTGGAGCCAATATGCTGCTACTGAAGCCCCCATATCTACTCTGGGAGGCTATAATCCAGCAGTCCCCAATTTTTCATTGCACCGAGATGCCGGTACGCCCAATCAAGCCGACGTTGGTGATGTCATCAAAATTTCTGCTGGCGGACAAGATATGTACGTACGCATCGACAAAATCATTGATACGCCCAGTGAGTTTGCCATGCAGGTTCGACCCAGTGATGCAAATGGCAATACCAATGGGGCTACCGAGCATATGTATAGCGCCGAAGCGACAAATACGTTTCGCTTAACCCAACACGGAAACACAGTTCTCAATGGATTTCATGGCCGCAATGAAGTCACCAATTCAGGCCTTCAAAACTGGGCCGCTGATCGCGGCATGGCTGCTGGGGGTCGCAGCTTCAGCTGGGACGTCATGGGAGACGCCTGGCGCAAATCCCCCTAAGACACTGGCTTCAACAAAACCAAGTAAAAAGCCCCCCAAAATTGGGGGGCTTTTCTTTTTAGTAGCTACTTACTTGGCGTCGTTGACGAAGCTTTCAACAAAGTGATAGAGCAAACGCGTGCCCGTACCCGTGCCGCCTTCTTTGGGCAGGTATGGATTTTTGACATAGCGTGCGATTTCTTCTTCCATCATCGCGGTGCCAGCAATATCGATATGGATCCATTCGCGACCTTCGTCAACAAATTCTTTTAAGAACATCGCTGCAGTAATCGTGCCCGCGGAACGGCCACCGATGTTTTCAATATCAGCCACATCAGACACCAATTGCGCACGGAACTCGTCATAAAGAGGTAGGCGCCAGACGCGCTCACCTGAGTATTCACCGGCAGCAAACAGACGTGCATAGAGGTCATCACTATTGGTCAGGGTGCCCGAAACCGTGCGGCCCAGAGCCATAATCACAGCACCCGTTAAGGTGGCGATATCGACCAGCACATCGGGGTTGTGATATTTCTGAACATAGGTCATGGCGTCACACAAAATCAAACGGCCTTCGGCGTCTGTATTTAAGACTTCAATCGTTTTACCTGACATTGAAGTCAGAATATCCGAAGGTTTAAAAGCTTTACCATTGACCAGGTTTTCGCAGAGAGGGGTCACAGCGACGACATTGATTGGCAATTTTTGTGAAGCAATCGCTTTGATCGCACACAGGGTCGCAGCAGCACCGCCCATATCAGCGTACATGCGCAGCATGCCAGCAGCAGGCTTGATATCATAGCCGCCGCTATCAAAGGTCACGCCTTTGCCGACGATCGCGATTGTTTTGCCACCGGGATTGCCTTCGTATTTCATCACGACCATTTTAGGGGGCAGGTCAGAGCCCATGCCGACAGCCAGAAAAGAGCCCATTTTCTCTCTTTCGAGATCGGCTTGCTCAAGTACCTGAATTTCCATGCCGCCTTCAGCAGCGACTTCCTGGGCCAACTCAGCAAAGCGAGCAGGCGTCATAAAGTTAGCCGGCTCGTTAACCAGGTCACGGGCAAAGTTAGCACTTTCAGCAAGTGCCAGACCTTTCACGCCACCGGCTTTGAGTAGATCTTTAACGCTATCATCCTGAGTGACGACTTTAATGCGTTGCAGCAATTTGCGATTGGCTTCTTCTTTTTTCTTAGACTTATGCTTATCGAAGCGGTACATGCCCAAAATAATGCCTTCAACGATAGACTCAGAACAGTCTTTGGCATCCAGGCCCATATTTGAGAAATCGTGAATTGCCATTTCAGAAACATTAATCCGACGGGCGTAACGTGAAGAATTGGCGGTAATAGAGCGAATGCGATCCAGAGAGAATTCTTTGCGCTTGCCCATACCCATTAAAAGAATACGTTTGGTGTTCAGACTATCGGTGTGCAAAAGGGTAAACTCGCGGTATTTCCCTTTGACTTCACCGCTTTCAATAATCTGCGAGATCTTGCCGTTAAGCTTTTGGTCAATCGCTTTTAAATAATCAATTTGATCGAGTTGGTCTTCAAATACGGTCAGAACCAGGAGTTCAGCCTCGACTTCATCGAGAGCTTTGACAGAAACTAGAATTTCCATTTTTTCGGCCTTTCTTTAACTTAAGTTTGCTACCATTATGACACAGGTTTTTGAAGGACGTCAGAGCATAGCCCTGTCTCTGTCTCGCTTTTTAAGGCGGGTCCATAGCGCCAAAACACCCCATTCAGCCCGGCAAATAAGAGCAAGCCTGTCACGCTTTCAATGGGATTGCCTGCTCCATGCCAAAGCTGGGAATCAGGCTTCCAGATCCAGAGCTGAGCCTGAGCTCCAAAACTACAATAAGTGACCCAACCCGCATGCAAACCGACAGCCCAACTCCAACGATAACGACAGTAAATTTGCCCCAAAAACAAGCCCACCCCAAATAAGCCAAACAAACTCAAGAGACGTTGCTCAAGAGGCCAGTTGCCACGCAATTGATGCGCCAAACTAAAAAGCAAGGCCTGAAAGCAAAGCGCCTCTGGAATCGTATATGCCCGCCCCAGCCACTTGAATAACAGATCCCGAAACAAATGCTCTTCGAGCCAGGCCACACCCAGTCCCAATAGCAGTGACTGCAACAGAACCCATGGCCAATGATTGACAGGGGTCGCCAGCTCTAGCCAGCCCAGGCGGGCAAAATATAAATAGTGCAAGCCCAACAAAAGCAAAGCAGAACCAAACCCCATCACGAGCGGGCTCCCCTGTAGGCGGGACAAAGTTAATCTTTGTTTTTGCGCAATGCGAGAGATGCCGATCCAGAGCATTAAATAAAGCCCCACTATATAAAAGCCGATCAGGGCATCAGCAAGCGAGAATGGCATTCCGCCCGGCCTGAAAATCGCCAGCATGCTCCAAAGCCAGCTAAAAGCAACACTCGCCAATTTCAGAAGCACAAACCAAACACAGGCCAAACCCAGTATTTGTGCTGCCCATCTGAGCAAAGTCAGCCAAACTTGCTGACGACTCATGTCAGGGGGTGGGTACATGTCTTTGGGCATTGTTTTCTTTCCCGTGTTACCATTAAACTCACTTAAGGATCTGTCAAATATCATAGCAAAGCTAGGGTAGTCAGAGTGGGAACGCATATGAATCAAGATGATCACCAGAGCATGGCTCATATTCTGGTCAGCAAAGGCTTGCTTAGCCAAAATCAAGTCACCAAAGCCCTAGAGTATCAATGTCGTTTACCCCCCGGACAATATATGAGTTTTACTCAGGTCCTGGTTGAGTTCGAATACTTAAGTGAAACCGAACTCGCTGAGGCCCTGGGCCATGGTGTCGAAGAAATCTCAGATCCAATTGGACAGGTTTTGGTGGAGCAGGGGCTGGTCTCCTATGAACAATTGACACAAGCCATGAAAATTCTGGAATCCTTCCCCCGGGGACAGGTGATTAATGTGCTTGTAGATCTGGGTTTTACGACCCGCGAAGTCGTCGAACAGGCCATCTCACAACATCAACTCGATCAAAGCAAGCGCTTAAAATCCGCTTCAGAGGACTATTTAGAAAGCCATCACCTGGGGCCAGACGCCGAAGCCGAAGATGCTGAAGTGAACGCTGAGTTTACAAGCCCTAAACCTGCTGAAGCAGTCGTCAAACCAGAGCCTGTCAAGACCAATCCGGTGCATTTGCCATTGGGACGCAAGCTAATTGCCAAAGGCTATCTGACCGAAGACGAACTCAAAGATGCCATCGAATACCAGCAGCGCCTGCCCCAAATGCTTTATCGACAGATCGGTCAGATTTTGATCGAACTGGGTTATATCAATCAAGAACAGCTCGACGAAGCCCTCAGCGAAGAAAAGCCTCGCCCACGCAGCCGGATTGGTGAATTGCTGGTTCAAGATGGGCTGATCAGCGAATGGCAATTATCTCACGCCTTGAGTTTGCAGTTTAGCCCGGCTTATGCCCAAAAGCGCCTCGGGCAAATTTTAATCGATCTCAAATACACCGAACGTGAAGCGATTGAAAACACTGTCAGCAAGTATTTCAAGCCAGAGGCTGCCTCGGCACCTGCGGCGACAGTTGCTGCTCCGACGCCAAAACCCACTCAGCCAGTGAGCAGTCCGGAGCCTACTCACCGCCCCCTCGGGCAGATTTTGATGGACAAAGGCTTTGTGGCTCAGTGGCAATTAGATCAAGCGCTTAAAGCCCAGCAAGCCAATGCCGGAGAGTATATGCCCCTCGGAGATATTTTGATCGCCAATGGGCATCTTAGTGAAGAACAATTGCAACGCGCTCTGGCAGATCAAAAACCTTTCAAGCAAGTCCCTGTGGGGCAGATTTTAGTCAGCGAAGGCGTGGTCGAAGAGTGGCAGTTGGCCCAGGCCCTGAGCCAACAGCTAGCAGAAGCACAAAGCCCACGCCAGCCCCTTGGCCAGGTCTTAGTCAATCTCGGCTTTACCACTCAGGACACAATTGAACAAGCCGTGATTCGTTATTATAAGCAACGCCGTCAGACACAATAAGCCGCTGTAAACACTTATCTCTCTTTTGATTAATTTCATTGGACCTGCTGCGATCCCTTGACGCTGGCAGGATCTCTCACTTATGCTAATAATTAACGCGGTGCATAAATTTCGTGCAAGATGCGATAAATGCCCCAAATACGAAAGGCCAAACGCAGATGTTAGAAAAAAATGGATTTTTACGCAACCTTTTTCTCGGTGATGTACTCGAAGAAAAAGTATTCCCCTTCCCTCGCATGGGCGAAGAAGAACAAGAAGTGATCGAAATGATCGGGGATAGCCTGCAACGACTCAAACAAGAGATCAACCAGGATCAAATCGATAAAGACGGCGTAATGCCTCCTGAAACCCTGCAAAAACTAAAAGAGATGGATCTCTTTGGCCTGTCTATCCCTGAAGAATACGACGGCGTGGGCCTTTCGGTCTCAGGCTATGCACGCGTGCTACAAGATTTGGCCACCCTGGGCGCAGCTGTTGCTGCCACCGTTGGCGGCCACCACAGTATCGGCATGAAAGGCCTCTTATTGGTCGGCACTGAAGCCCAGCAAAAAAAATACCTGGCTAAGCTCTCAAGTGGTGACATGATTGCTGCTTTTTGCTTGACAGAACCCAATTCCGGTTCCGATGCAGCCAGTATTGTCACCCGTGCTGAACCCAGCGCAGACGGCAGCCACTACATTCTAAATGGTTCCAAAATGTGGATCACCAACGGTGGCTTCGCCGATTTTTATACGGTCTTTGCCAAAACCCCAATCGAAGAAAACGGTGTCAAGCAAGACAAAATCACGGCTTTTATCGTGACCCGTGATCTCGGTGGCGTAACCAACGGCCCCGAAGAAGAAAAAATGGGCTGGAAAGGCTCCTCTACCACGATGGTGCATTTTGACAATGTCAAAGTACCTGCTGAAAACGTGCTCGGCGAGGTCGGCAAAGGTTTCAAAGTGGCAATGGAGATCCTGAACAATGGACGCCTGGGTACTTCAACGGCCTCCTTTGGCGTCGCCAAAGAGATGCTTGACATGAGTATCAAATATGCCAACGAACGCAAGCAATTTGGTCAAAACATTGGCCAATATGACATGGTCAAAGAAAAGATTGCTCGGATGTCGATGCTCACTTATGGCATGCAATGTGTCGGATTTTTGAGCGCCGGCATGAAAGACAGTGGTGAAGAAGACTTTGGGATTGAAACCGCTGTTGCCAAAATTTTCTCTACCGAAGCCGTCTTTGAAGTCTGTAACGAAGCCCTCCAGATTCATGGTGGCATGGGCTATGGCCGCGAATTAGGGATTGAGCGCTTTATGCGTGACGCCCGTCTGGGCCTGATCATTGAAGGCACCAGCGAGATCTTACGCGCGATGGTCGCTTTAGAAGGCCTTAAAACTCTGGGTAAATTCCTCAAGAAAACCGGAATCAAAGGCTATGCCGAGAAGTCTTTCTTCTCGCAAGCCCGCATGAGCAAAGCCCACCCCCTGCTCGAAAAAGAATCCCAGTTGTTTTGCAAAGGTGTCGATAAGCTGAATGCTTACGCGATGCAATTGCTGCGGGTCTACAAGAAAAAAGTGATCATGGAGCAAATGCACCAGAAGCGCATTGCTGAGTCAGTGATTGACCTCTATGTTTCTGTGGCAATGATTTCACGCACCACCGCCCTCTTAGAGACCGGTAAAAGCAAAGAAGAAGCCCTGACAGAAATCTATCTGACCCGCTCGTTCTGTCGCATGGCCTTTGAGCGCATTGGTGAACGCCTGGATCAGTTTGACCTCAACCATGACTTCTACCTGGCCCGCTTAGCAGATCAGCTCTATGAAGACGGCTCTTTCTTGCCTGCGATTGAAGATATTGGTACTGCTGAGCAGTATCCAGTCAACGCACCGGCGTCGGAGAAGTCTGCAACCCCTGTCGCTTAGTCCCATTTAGACCTCTAAATCCCCGCTCATCTCGTATCAAGTATAGGATGAGCGGGGATTTTTTTATCAAAACTGTTACACTACCTAGATAATAAAGTCTGAAAGAAATGGTCACAAACTATGGCTCGTGGATACGATGATAATCAAGCCCTGCAAGAAACCCTACAGGCTCTGGGTAAGCCACTTGCCCGGCGTGCCAAGTCTGCCTGCGAACTTTGTAAAGCTCAAGGTACTCTGCAGATCATAGAAGTGCCCCCGGCCGAGAGCCCTGAGCTCGAAACCAGTCTGCTGGTCTGTGAGACCTGTGCTCAGCAAATTAACGATCCCGACAGTCGCGATCCTTTGCACTGGTTTTGCTTACAAGAAACCATTTGGAGTGAGATCCCGGCAGTACAAGTCATGAGCTGGCGACTTTTGCAAGGCTTAAAAGCCGAGCCCTGGGCTCAGGACTTATTGGATCAGGCTTATCTGGCCGATGAGGTCATGCAGTGGGCCCAAACGGGTATTGGCAGCGAGGCCACAGGCACCCGCGTACTCGATAGCAATGGCACTGAATTGGTCGAGGGTGATAGTGTGCATTTGATCAAGGATCTCGATGTCAAAGGCACACGTTTTACAGCCAAACGGGGCACTCTGGTCAAAGGGATTCGCCTCGGTGACGATCCTGAATACATCGAAGGCCAGGTCAATAAAACCACGATCATGCTCAAAACCTGCTTTCTCAAAAAAGCCCTTTAGCCATCATGAGTAAAGCCTTTTATGCCGCTCTGGAGCAAGCCGTGATTGGCATGGTCACCATCAGCACAACCGGGAAATTCATCTATATCAATCCAGCCTATGCACAATTATTGGGCTATAGTCAGACCGAACTGCAGAACTTAAGCTTCCAAGAAATTACCCATCCAGATGATCTCGACCTCGATTTGGGTCATTTTGAGCAATTACTGGCTGGCCAAATTAAGGGCTACGCTATTGATAAGCGCTATTTAAACAAAGCGGGCCAGATCATCTGGGTGCATTTAACCGTATCGTTGGTTAGCGCTGAGCAGGATCAAGCGGCTTTTATTTTTTCTCAAGTTGAAGATATCACCGCGCGCAAGCGCCAAGAGCAGCGTCAGTTAGACGTTCAACAACGCATGCATGCAGCGCAACGCCTGAGTCATTTAGGTGCCTGGGAACTCGATTTACGCACAGGTCAAGAAATCTGGTCAGATGAATTTTTTCGGATCTGTGGTCTCATACCAGGCAGTATCGCAGAACCTAGCTATCAAGATCGCTCAAAACTGATGCATCCCGACGATAACGAACACATCGTAAAAATCTGGGAAGAAGCCTACAAAACAGGCCAGCCTTACCAGCTAGAAACAAGAATTATCCGGCCCGATGGCGAGATTCGCTATCTTTTAGTCAAAGCTGAATTTATCAAACAAAAGGGTGAAATCACACACGTCCGGGGGACCTGTTTAGACATCACGTCCTCAAGCCAGTATAAGCAAGAACTCTTACGTTCCAATCAGGAGCTGGAACGGTTTGCGTATGTTGCTTCCCATGACCTACAAGAACCCCTGCGAAAAATTTTGGTCTTTGGCCAATACCTGGCCGCTTTGTTAGCCGAAAAGCTCAGCCCCAAAGAAGCCGACTATTTTGAACGCATCCAAAAATCAGCCGAACATATGCAAACCTTGACCAACGATTTACTGGCCTATTCACGCCTGGACAGCCACAAAAAAACCTTTGTGATTGTGGATCTCAACGAGATTTTAGCCCATACTCTGGAAGTCCTGGAGCTATCGATAGAAGAAAGCCAGGCCCAGATAAAAGCCGATCGCTTACCTGTGATCATGGGAGACCCCCCACAGCTCAAACAGATTTTTTTGAATTTGCTTTCCAATGCCCTAAAATTTAAAGCTCCCAACCGCCCAGTCCGGATTCAAATTCAAAGTCAAGAACTGGACTTGGGTCAACTCAAGCTCAGCTTTATTGACAATGGAATTGGCTTTCCTCCCCTACATCAGAAACAAATTTTTGATATTTTCAAACGCTTACATGTACGCTCGAAATATGAAGGAAGCGGCATTGGCCTGAGTATTTGCAAAAAAATCGCTGAGCGGCATGGCGGCATTCTCTCAGCTACTGGAAGTCTCGATCAAGGCGCACGATTTGATCTCATTTTGCCACGACCCACAAACCAGGAGTCGCAGCATGCAAAATGAATCCCTAAGCACATGGATCGCTGATGACCACGAAGAGAATCTTCATTTAATTTAAAGAAATTCTTGCCGAAAAAAAAGCCCCTGGAGCGTTTGTTATGATTAAATCTGTTCACCATGCGCAAATTAGCGTCGCCCCGGATCAGGAAGCGGAAGCCCGTGAATTTTATTGCCAGACACTGGGGTTTGAAGCATTAGCTAAGCCTGAGTCTCTGGCCGGTCGTGGTGGATTTTGGTGTCAATTGGGAGCGTTCCAGATCCATATCGGCATCGAAAAAAACCCGGTCAATCATGCCAGCAAAGCCCATCTGGCCTATGCTGTGGATCACTTAGAGCACTGGCGCCAAAAACTCAAAGCCGCTGGACTCACGCCGCAAGAATCAGTGCCAATCCCCGGTATGCAGCGCTTTGAGTGTCGCGATCCTTTTGGCAATCGCATGGAGTTTTTAGAGCTCACGCCCCAAGGGTCAGAATAAAATGACATCAAATGTTGCGCTGGCAGGTCTATTACTCCTGAGTCTGCTGAGTTGCCATAGCCAACCCAAAGCTGACCCAGCACCTGCGGCAAGCGCTCACTCAAGTGAGGCTAGCGAGGTCTCTATCACAACACCCACAGCGGATAAATTAACGATTCTGGCGTTGGGAGACTCCTATACAATTGGCCAGGGCTTGCCTGCTGCCTCTCGTTGGCCTGTTTTACTCGCCGCTCAACTGGGCAGTCAGCAAACCCCTCAGATTATTGCCCAAACGGGCTGGACCACACAGGATCTGATTCAGGCTTTGCTCGGCAACCAGCTTCAAGCGCACTCAGATCTGGTGACCCTGATGATTGGAGTCAATAACCAATACCAGGGCCGTCCACTAAGTGAATACCGCAAGCAATTTGAGAACTTGCTTAAGCAGGCTTTAGCAGCAGCCCCCAGCCCCGCCTGTGTACTCGTCGTCTCGATCCCAGACTGGGGAGCCACGCCCTTTGCTCAGGGACAAGACACCCGCCAGATTGGCAGCCAAATTGCTGCATTTAATGCAATCAACCTGGAGCTCAGCCAAAACTATCAGACTAGCTATTTGGACATCACGCCTCTCAGTCGAGAACAAGCTCCTGAAAGATTTGCCTCCGATGGACTGCATTACTCTCAACAGATGCATCAAATCTGGGCTGAACGTGCCGCCAAAGTTTTAAAAATGGATTGTCTGAGAGCGAGAGATCTCGCCAGTGAGTAAAGAGAGCTGCTTTTAGATTACTCTTAAATAAATAACCAGGAAATATAACGTTTATTATATTAAAAAATAATAAAAACAAGCTAAAAAAAGTATAAAAAGAAACAATTCCCAGACTGAATGGCTTATGCTAAAGACAGTCTTGATAGGGGAGGTATCAATGATGCGCGTCATTCTTGGTCTCTATTTTAGCGTTGTTTTGCTCAGCACTGGGGCCAGTTCAGCACTGGCAATGGACTCTCCTCACGCGGTGGGTCAGGCCCAGATCGCTCATGAGCTCCATCAGTTTAATCGCACGCTGACCCTCGACAGCTTCCTTTATCAGCCTATTTCTGAGATCGACGATAGCGATGATGCCGATCAACAACCCGCGAGCCCAGCCCTGTTTTTAATCAGCAGTCTGGCGTTAAGTATCTTAGCGCTGAGTGCTACCATTTTTGGTTTCAATTATCATTATCGAAAATCCCATACCCTAAGCGTTCGAGCTGGGCTTGTTCGCCAAAGACCTGAATAAATCATTGGATTTCAGCGCTGGACTCCATCTGTATTCAGAGAGATATGTAGACTGGCACGCTGGGCCTGTATCAAGACAAAAATCTGGTCTAAAATCAGAAAGGCGATCAGCGCCTTTTTTTGAGAGTCATCTGTTGGCTCAACGGCGCTCTGAGTAAGTATCGGGCTATTCAGCAGATCTTCTGGGACGTGATCCTCAAAGCGTCTGTCATACAAGCGGTTGAGGTAGTCATGGAGTTCGCTGGAATAAACCGCGCTGATCTGCAGCAGGTAAGCTCCAAAATCGCCGTAGACACCCTGGGTCAGGGATTGCTGTATTTTGTGCTGTGTCTCGGCATCTAAACTCGGTAAGATCTCAGCAATTTTGGGCCAGAGCAGATCAATGCAAATCAAATACTCAGCGGCCCGATAATGATTCAGGGCCATTCTGAAAAAGTCCTGCAGCGGCAAGGCCTGGGGGTGCGTACCCCATTCTTGCCAACGGGATTCGAGTTTGTCGGGGGTCAGATAGGCCATAATGGCGTCTTCAGCGGGCTTGATCTCGCCCCCATGTAAGACCCGATAAATCAACTTTTTGAGTATTCTGGATGGAATAGACACAAAGGGAAACCAGTGATGGCCCAGCAGCCCTTGCAAGATCTCAGGCGAGAAAAAGGTTTGCCCTAGCACCAACTCGTTCATCATGGCGGCTAGATCTTTTTGAATGATCTCCAGAGGATAGTCGGGCTGATCACGCGACAAGAGATTGATATAGACGCCCCGTTTCCAGCCATGGGTATAAAAGAAGATAATCCCTTGCCCTGCGGTAATCTCGGTCTCTAAGAAATCGACTTTGGTAAAGGCATAAAAGCGATCCAGCGTAAGCTCTTGACCAGCTTCGAGCTCGCTGCGTACAATCCCCGATAAATCAAAGGCGTTTTTGTTAATTTTGATATGCGCTTCGCTGCGCGACAAGAGAATCAAAAAATTACTCAGCGAATCCGGCGCGACCTTGACCGTCGCCAGGGGATATAAAAACATATTATCTATTTCCTGCATGATCGCAGAAAAAGACCCCGACCGCTGCGAAAACCAGCCCTTGCCAATCACGCGGGCCTCTTCGCCGACTTCATACGCTCCTGCAGAAATCCCCGCAAAGACCTCTGCCTGAAAGAGCTTATATTCTAAGCGCGGAATCAACATAGTCGCCTCTGGATAATAGCCATTAAACCAGCCCTAATTTCAATTGATTAAACGACGGCTCCGCTTCAGCAAATGCGACATCACCCGTGAAAGCTTTTTGCATCAAGTCGTCGAGACGCTGGATAAAGATCAGATAGCTAAACTGCTCGACTTTGAGTTTCATCTCACCGGTAATCATGGGGAAGCCTCAATCCGTGTCTATAGTTCGTTCATTTTACCGCAGGTTGATCTCTTAAACTTGAGGGATTGAACAAACCCACACTGTTTGGGGGAGGTAATGGCGATAGGGAGAGGCCCCGCACTGTTTGGGGGGGGTAATGGCGATAGGGAGAGGCTCTGAGGAGCGAGGCCCCGTATCAAGTACGGGGCGACACACGTTATTTTTTGTTGGTTTAAAGCTTTGGCTTAGGTGTGAGCTTGAGGGAAGAGATCAACGCAATCAACAAACTTTGTTTTGTTTTGATCATTTTAAACAGCACTCAACTCCAGTCGTTTTAAAAAACACCCTAACCCAAAAAATGACTGTCGCCCCGTACTTGATACGGGGCCTCACCTAAAACCACTTAACCTATAAAACCTCACACCTCACCAAGAGCTCACAGCCTCACCTAAAACCACTTAACCTATAAAACCTCACACCTCACCAAGAGCTCACAGCCCCACCTAAAACCACTTAACCTATAAAACCTCACGCCTCACCAAGAGCTCACAGCCTCACCCAAAACAACTTAACCCTATTCACTCACACCTCACCAAAACACACGCCCTCGCCCCCAAATCCCGCATCAAGTACGGGACAAGCCCTCAAGCAAGCCCCCAAATCGATTTGTGAATGCGTTAACCCCAGGCTCATTGGGTATATTAAAAAAGAGTTCAGTCCCAAACAAGCGCATGCAATCGGAGCATATGGTGCCCAAACAGTACTACGTCTACATTTTGGCCCATAGCCCCTATGGCGCTTTGTATGTAGGCGTCACCAACAATCTGCTGCGGCGCATGTGGGAGCACAAGCGGGTCAGAAACCCCAAAGCCCACACTGCCAAATACCACATTCATACGTTGGTCTGGTACGAAACCCATACTGACATCCATGAAGCCATTGCCCACGAAAAGAAACTCAAAAAATGGAAGCGGCAATGGAAATTTGATTTAATTGAATCGCAGAACCCGGAGTGGCAAGATTTGTATGCAGGCTTGCTTTAGACAACCGGCCTTAAAAAAGGCCTTCAGGGCTTATCTGGAAAGGCTCTCATGAGCATCCGTAATCTACATGGATGTCAAAAAGCGCTAAACTGTTAGCATCACCATAAGGCAGGGCTCAGATGACTCGGATAACGCTCAAGGATCGCTTTCGCTACCGCTTCGACCAACTGATGGCCAGGGGCACGGTCGTGATGGTGATCGGGCTCTTTTTGTTCTCAGCAGCTTTGATTATGGTAACCTCGATCGTGGTCTTTCTGACGGGAGTTGTGCCACCAGTACAAGGCCACCAGGCCCATTTTATCGATGTGATCTGGCTCAGCCTGATGCGCACCCTTGATGGAGGCACCATGGGCATGGACACTGGCCCCTGGTCCTATTTGCTCTGTATGCTCTTTATTACCTCAGCAGGGATCTTGTTTATTAGCACCCTGACCGGGATTTTGGCCGCAGGGATCGAGCAAAAAATGGACAATCTGCGCAAAGGCCATTCCTTTGTGCTGGAGCAAGACCATGTCGTGCTACTGGGGTGGTCCCATCAGATTTTCCCGGTACTGGAAGAACTGTTCTGCGCCAATCAAGATACACCCGATTTTCGGATAGTGATTCTGGCCGAGCATGACAAAGTCGACATGGAAGATGAGATCCAGTTTAAATTGGGCAAGCGTATTCGCAAGCGCGTGGTCTGCCGCAATGGCAGTCCGATGGAGATCGCAGCATTGAACATCGTCAATCTCAATGCCGCCCGTTCGATCATCATCCTGGCACCCGAAAACAGCAGCGATCCCGACTCAGATGTGATCAAGACCATTCTCGCTATTACCAATAATCCCGAACGCGCAGAGCACCCTTATCACATCGTGGCAGCCGTGCGCAGCGCCAAAAACCTGTCGGTCGCCAAAATGGTGGGCAAAGATGAAGTCGAAGTGGTGCTGACCAACCGACTGATTGCGCGTCTGATCGTGCAAGCCTGCCGTCAAAACGGCCTTTCGATTCTCTATCAGGACATTCTGGACTTTAAAGGCAATAATATTCTGTTTAAGCAGGTGCCTGAACTGGTGGGGAAAAGCTTTAAACAGGCCGCCTTTGCTTTTGAGAGCACATCGGTGCTGGGCATTTGTAGTGCCGCCGGGCAGATTCGCCTCAATCCCGAAGCCGAAACACGCATCGTTAGTGGAGACCAATTGGTCGTCCTGAACCTCGATATTCACAAAGTACGCTTGTCCCAGCAGCAAGCCCATTGGGAAGCCGAAGCCCTACCTCCCTTGCAAGCACGCGAACAACCCCCTTCCAAAACCCTGATTCTGGGCTGGAATCACAATACCACCACCGTGATCAATGAACTAGACGCCTATGTCGCCCCGGCATCTCAGGTGCTGGTCGTCGCTGAATTGCCTGAATCTGAAAGCGAGATCCGACAGCACTGCCAGCAACTCAGTCATTTGCAGACCCGTTTTGAATTGGGCGATACCAGTGACCGCGATTTGCTCGAGCGCCTGATGCAAGAGGACTACGATTATATTATGACCATGGCCTATTCTGATCATCTCGACGTGCAACAGGCCGATGCCAAAACCCTGCTGACACTGCTGCATTTGCGCGATCTATCCAATCAGCGTCAACAAAGCATCTCAATTACCAGTGAGATGCTAGATATGCGAAATCGCCAATTGGCTCAGATTGCCCAGGTCAACGACTTTATCGTCAGTGATAAGCTGACCAGTTTGATGATGGCCCAGTTGGCGCAAAACAAAGCCTTGAGTGCTATTTTTGATGAACTATTGAGTCCAGAGGGAGTCGAAATATACCTCAAGCCCGCTGCCGAGTATGTGCACTTGCAGCAGCCGGTTAATTTTTACACCGTGCTGGAGTCGGGCTTTCGCTACCAGGAAATTGCCGTGGGCTATAAGCTCAAGCATTTAGAACACGTTGCTCAGGAAAACTACGGCATTTTTCTCAATCCCGACAAATCTGATACCATCACCTTTTCTGAGGGCGATCGGATCATTGTGATCGCTGAAGACTAACTGAGTGTTCAGCGATCCCGTGACGATCATCTGTTTCTGCCGGGTCTGTATAGAGCACCGCAAGCATGCGCTCCATCTCATAGTATCGCCCCTGTTCAGCTCTTAGCGATTTTGAATAATAACGCTTTGCGTTTAAGATACATGAAACACTTTCAGGAAACCATATGAATACGATTATACAAATTGTCCTACCGTTGGCACTGGCTTTTATTATGTTTTCAATGGGCTTAGACCTGACCCTCAACGATTTTAAACGCATTGGCAAATTCCCCAAAGCCTTTATTTTGGGTTTTGTGCTTCAGTTTGTCTCGCTGCCTGTGCTGGCCTTTGGATTGGCAGCTGTATTTATGAAGTTCGGGCTCGCGCCTGAATATGCCGTTGGCCTGGTCATTATTGCGACCTGCCCTGGCGGGGTCACCTCAAACATGATGACCCATTTGGCTCAGGGGGATGCAGCCCTTTCGATTGCCTTAACCGCTGTGACCAGCGTGGTGAGTGTACTGACCCTGCCGTTTTTGATTAATCTGGGGCTCAGTACGTTTATGGGAGCTCAAAATGCAGTGGTGCTTCCGATTGGTAAAACGATTATAGGTATTTTTTGTATTACCACTGTACCCGTCGCCATCGGTATGCTGATCAAACATTATAAAAACAAGCTGGCAACACACTGGGAGCCCATGGCCAGAAAACTGGCTGCGATTTTCTTTGTTGTGATCGTTATGGCAGCCATTCTAAAAGACTGGGCGCTCATTGCAGAAAATATCTTGACCATTGGACCGATGGCGTTGTTGCTAAATAGCTTAACCATGCTCGTCGCGTTTGGGGCATCTCGTTTGGCTAAATTAGATCAGTCCCAAACGACGGCGATCACCTATGAATGTGGTTTTCAAAATGGGACCCTGGCTATTTTCATTACGCTAACACTCTTACAAAATGAGAAAATGATGATCCCAGGAGGAATCTATTCTATCTTGATGTTTGCAACAGCCCTGATTTATTTTTTAATCCTTCGCAAAACAAATCAACGTTTGCAGACAGACGCTTAGTATTAAAAAAGGATACAAACCATGAGCAAACATTACCTGACACCATTAATCGCATTAAGCTCTAGCTTGTACTGGTTAAGTGCTTGCGCCAGCACCCCCGATGGCAAACATATTAAAGATCAAAGCTGTAGCGATTGGAGCCAAAACACGACGGGCGTGGCCATGGTCGGACATCACGATCGGGTGGGTCTGGGCTTTGGGCAATCGACCCAATCATGGAACTCGGCTCATGCCAGTCTGGGTTGCCGTCCAGACCAACTCAAAACCACCGGTGGTGCAGGATTATTCTATTGCTTTGCTGCCGATGCTCCTACACAGCGGTAGATGCTCTTTTTACTTTGGCTAATTTTCGGGTAGGGCTTGCAGTGGTTTTTGGGCAAACCAATCGACAATGCCAGGCATTTGCGCTTCAAAACCTGCCGGAGCGTTGATGCTGATAAAACCACAACTTTCATTGCCGTGATTCTCAAAATCATGGCGGGCCCCACCGGGAATTAAGACATAGCTTCCCCGAGGGGCTTCGGTCTGTTCACTGTCCAGAAAAAGAGTCAGCGTGCCGCTGAGTATGTAATAAATATGGTCTTCGGGATGCTGATGCACTCCTGGGCCTGGGGTTCGGGGTTCCAGCCACCACTCAGAGATCGCATAACGCCCGTCGGTTTCCTCCTGGTAGGCATAGAACACGGCTGTCATGCGCCCCATCTCATATCTGCGCCCTTGCTCAGGTTGGATCACCCGTGCTCTGGGCTGAGCATGACTTTCTCTTTCCATTCTGGCTCCTTCTGATAGCTCCAAAAGTTTATCCGCTTATTTTTAGTTTAATCTGCTTTTCAGACTCAAGATCACCCCTAAACAGGTGCTGAACCGTCAAAGTCGTCTCACCGGGTTGGGCGGCTTGAAAAATAAAGAGACCCGTCGCCGCGTCACCACCTGTCATGCCCTCGCCCATATTCTCAGGATGCGTATAATCCGTTTGATCCTCTACAAATTGAAGCTTTGTTTTGTCTGAAATAAGGTACTCTGCAGTAAAGCCGACAGAGTCATGCTTCTTGTAGTGGTAACTCACTTGCTGACCTACTTTTAGATCGACAGCACTCAAATCGGTAATATCCATTGGCTTGCTACATCCCATCAAACAGGTTAAAAGTGATACAAGTACTAAGTTAATTTTCATCAACGTTTGAACACTTCCATTCTCACAATTTGATCTCGCCGGTTATCATCTAGGCTCTTCTTTGGTGACAACATTTGGATTCATTTTACCGCAGGTGGGCAAAAGTTAAAATTGAGAGCTTGTTTTTAAACATACTTGGACATAGCGTATTCGAAATTCGCATATCGCGATATGCGATATTTTGTTATAATTGCCTGTAGGAGATTTTCATGAAAGAACACAAAGGCATGCGCCCACAGGACATTGCTATCTTGCTATATCTGATAGACCTCAATACCACAGACTGGAAAATCAGCGAGGTCGCTCATGCGCTCAAGATCAGTCAATCAGAAGTTTCAGAAGCCTTGTATCGCTGTCAGATAGCAAAATTGCTGGACAAAAAACACAAAAAGGTTTTTCGTACGGGCCTGCTGGAGTTTGTCTTGCATGGTTTAAAATATGTTTTTCCTGTCGTGCCGGGTGCGCTAACCCGAGGGATACCGACAGCCCATGCGGCTCCGCCTTTAAATAAGCAGATTGTACAAGGCCCAGAATTTTTTGTTTGGCCTTATGCAGAAGGAACCCACAGAGGTCAGGAAATCACACCGTTGTATAAAACGCTACCTGCTGCCGTAAGCGATAAACCCGGATTTTATGCTCTGCTGGCATTGTGTGATGCCATCAGAATAGGGCGAGCACGAGAAGTCAATCTGGCCCGCAGTGAATTAAGCCAAAGGATTCTAAATCATGACTAAAACCAATCTCGATATGCTCCAAATGATTGCCACAGGATTGGCTGAGTTTAAAGAAGATGTTGCATATTTTGAATAACTCGTATAAAAATCTTCTCACTATCTAAAACTGGCGCGGATAGAATGTTCAGGTTTCCACTTTAAAAACTTGCTATTACAGCAAGGATTATGTACCATTAATATAAGTATATTACTTAGGTACATCAATATGAGCGTCTATAAAGAAACAAAAAAAAGTGTTTTAAAAATTGACGAAGGGTCTATTTTTTCCTCGGCAGATTTTAAAGACATTTCACAAGAAAAAAACCCTGTCCATAAAGCTCTGAGTAATTTATGTAAGCAGGGGACTATTGAACGTCTGAGCAAAAGTCTCTACTACAAGCCTGAGAGAACAGAACTAGGTACATTAGCACCTAGCTCAAGTCGTGTTATAGAGCAGCTTCTCAAAACATATAAAAAAAATATTGCCTATATTACGGGGCCGAGTGTTTACCCACGCCTGGGTTTAACTACACAATGGTCGCCAGAAATCTATATTGCTACAGATATGGGAAAAAAGGAGCCTATGCATATCGGGTCTTTAAAAGTCACTTTTTGCCCTAGCTCCTTCAAAGGAAAACAAGCAGATACATACTTACTCCAGTGGCTTGATGCGGCTAAAAATATTCGTTCCATTTCAGGAACAACACCAACAGAATCAGCATTGCAGTTAGAGCAGCTCCTCCTTGAAATGAGTCAAAAACAACGCAAAGTGCTTGTCAGATATGCTCAGTCTTACCCTGCCTCTACAAGAGCACTTGTCGGTCTCCTGCTTGAAAGAATAGGCGAAAAGAATGCTGCAAAAATCGTATACAAAAGCCTCTCCCGCACGAGTATCTATCGCATTCCCTTACAAGCTTCTGTTTTCCCTTCACTTTCTCAATGGAATATCCGATGAATCTTCATGAATCGCCTAAGGTATTTGAGCAGTATATTCGTTTGAGCGCCCAGCACTTTAATAGGGTCGATACCTTTATCGAAAAGGATTATTGGCTGACCAGTCTTCTCAAAAATCTCTCTGAGCACGAATATGGCCATCTTTTTGTTTTTAAGGGTGGCACGTCGCTTTCTAAGGCCTATGGAATGATTGAGCGTTTTTCTGAGGATCTCGATCTTGCTTTACTGACAGAAGGACTTACGGGAAATCAGGGGAAAACACGAATTGACCGCGTTTCGAAAAATATTTCAAAACACTTACAAGAAGTGCATATAGCGCAGCAAACCAAAAAATGGACGCGGTTCCGTCGCACGTTTCATGCCTACCCCGCAGTGATCGCTCCCATTCCGGGGACACAAATGCAGCCCTTCATTTGTTTAGAAATCAACTCGTTTGCAACGCCTCACCCGCATACTCCCGTAGAAATGTCCTCTTTTATTGAGCAATTTTTACAACAAAAAGGCCAACTGGAGGCCATTACAAAATATGGCTTAAAATCATTTTCTATTCAGGTGCTTAAACCAGAACGCACCTTGGCGGAGAAGATACTCGCACTGGCTCGCGCTTCCTACCATGAGACCCCGATATTACAGCTACAGAATAAAATCCGTCATGCCTATGATCTTCATATTATGATGCAGCCCGAAAATCTAGGTGACTTTTACCAGTCCCAGTCTTTATTCGATATATTGAGTCAGGCCCAGGTCGACGATTTGAATAGTCAGGAATTTACCGGGGATTGGCACGAGCACCCTCTCAGTAGTTCTTTATTTTTTCAGGGTGGCGAGAGCTTATGGGAAAATCTCAATCAAGTATATACTGGCCCATTTGCCAGCCTGGTCTATGGGGAGTTGCCATCGTTGCAGGCTATCCGCCACTCTATGGAACAACTCGCCGCCCGATTAAACGAGTTTGACCACCGTTCAGAGGCTTAGTCCATCGAGGTGTCTGATCTTAACATGCGAAATCCAGATTTCAAGATGGCGTCAGTTTAACTTTAGGCTAAGAATTGCTTTATTCTTCCGAAGGAATCAGATAGTCTAATTCCTGTTTGGCTTCCAACTTTTGTGTTTGGGTGCCACCTAGTTTGCTGGCTGTTAAATCGCAAGTGATTTCTAGTCTTTTGTCAGAGTCAAAGCTACTGAGCAGCATCTTGTCAAACACAAGCGCCTCTGTAGATAGACGCAAAACATTTTCCCTAATTGCGCTCAGCCCCACAGTTGTAGTCAATGTATTACTAGAATGAGCAAGCTTACATTTAACACTCAACCATTCCCATGGCCAGAAATCAAAGGACTGTCCTAACAAATCAGAGATTTCAAGGCCAATGCTCAATGTGAGATAACGTTTCGTATCTTTGGTTTCAATCGAACTGGAAAGCAGCTTAAAATTTACCTTCTGGATTTGATCTTCCTGGGGAAGTGTTGGGCTGGATGAAGGCGACGGTATTGTGGGTTGAGTCCCCGCAGGATTTAAGAATATCGGTACTTGAACAGTAGGAATCGGGGTTTTAATAGGGACCGGGGTCGCACTTATGACTGGCTTGGGGGTGCTTTTTACTACTGGCATGGGAGTATCGACAGCAACAGGAATACTCTCCTGTCCTACCATGGTTAATTGCTGATTGCTATCAAGCACGAGTTCTTTAGATTCAAACTTAAGGACTTCGCTCAAAACCTCAATTTGTATCAGACCGGGTTTCAAACCTGAAAATAAGACATGCCCCTGAGCATCTGTGCGTTTGCTTATTTCTGTTTTTTCAATATCAGTCAATTTAACTTGTGTCTGACCAACGGGCGCTTGCTTCCCTGATGTCACCAGCTTGAGATCTAAGCTCAGGTTGATAGAAGTAAAATCAGGAGAAGGGCTTGGCTTGAGCTTAGGCTCAATCTGAGATGCCATTGGTGAGGCCTCTAAAGTGGTTTCTGGACTTGGATTTATACTGGGGGCCAGATCCGGTGCTTGAATTTTAATCTCTGTGCTACAAGCGACTAATAAAACCAGAATCAAGAATTTTTTTAGATGGTGGCGCATTTTGGCTTCCCCTATTTTCGAGCTTTATTTACGTTTTTGATTGCTTGTCTGCATTATTCCATTGCCACTTCCGCATTGCGGTTCACCCCTTGGATCAGATCTACAATGACATCGCTCTCACCACCCGCAAAGAGCCCCACTCACCGAACCTAATAAAATAGGCCCTGAGACAGATCATCATGTTTCCGCTATTTCGGGGGAAGGTCAATATGATACTTACGTTCATCACCAGAAAGGGTAATCGGGTATGCGATGAGTTCACTGACCTGCTTGCGCTTATTATTTAGCACAGCACCTTTCTTTGAAGAGGAAAATGGCTTTGTAAAAACCATGAGATAAGGCAAAGACCAGCGTTGGCTGCTTCAGCGTCATCAGAAATGAATACCGGCCTGTCAGTTCAAGACCAAAGATGGGAGTGGAACCACCGGCCAATTTTTCAACCCAGATTTTCAATTCTAGAAAGCCTGTGGCGTCATGGTTAAAGGTAAGGCTAGCCTTACCATCTACCGTACTGGCAACGTGAAATAATTTGCTGACATCAAGCCAGATAAACATATTTTTAAAAGTTTAACCCCAAATAAGTGATATAATAAGAGCATATATCTTCTTATCTTCTGAAATCTATCTGTTGCTTAGCTAAAATATTGAGTCCAAAATGCGTTCGTAAGCAAGTGATGGCGGGAAATTACCCGCAAAGTGCTGCCCGTTTGTTTTTCATTCAAGCGATAGTTTTCGGCCTCGATTTTGAGCTCAGTTTCGAGGGTATTGGTCAGCAATTGATACATCATCTGAGTGCAGGACTGGGCTGAGCGTACCACCAGAATACCGTTGAGCACGCCAGAGCTTAAGATCACCTGCAGGGCCAGGGGGTGGATCTCTTTGAAGGTATAGGCCCGGCGCTCAAAGAAGACAGCCACTTTGACCAGGATATCGATCAGGGTATGACATAAGCTAGCTACGGGCTCCGGGCGAGGAGCCCCTGCCGGACGCAAAGTCAGTTCATCGAGATAGCTATTGAGCTGGTGACGTAACTCAGGTTCAAGCTCTTTGAGTTCGCCATAGAGATCAAAGTCGGCCCAGTGCAAATCTATCACTTCGGTCAAGTCGGTTGGGCTGAGCCGCTGTAAACGGGTCGTAATTAATTTTGCGACCAGCGCCTGCTTATCGAGATCGTCATCCAGCTCGACCTCTAAGCGCAGCAATTGTTTGCGCAATTGACTGTCCGTGAGTAAATTGATCGCTTCAGAATCCAGTTTGCCTGCAGGATAATGCAAACGCGGCACATAGACGATCACCGCTTTGCCCTGCCCCAAAGCCACCGAGGCCTCAGAATCCTTACCAAAAGTATCACCTTTTTGAGCCATATAGATCGTCAGCTGCGAGCGCTTCAACATCAGGGCTTCAACCAGACCTTTGGCGACGCGATCAGAGATCCAGGATAGCGTGGGATTGAAATAGCGCAAATGCAGAGGAGCAATCGTGGGTTCAGAGAAAATCGTCTCAACAAAGGTATTGACGGAGATAAAATCGGCCCGCTCGCGCATTGAAGTGGCAATATAGACATCTAAGTAGGGCTCCGTCAGATAAGCACTCAGATTTTGCAGGCCGCGCTCCTGAGTGGCTTCGATCCGGGCTAAATCATCGTCTTCGGGGGCCAGGCGCAAGGCCTCACGCCGGATCAGATCGGGGTCGACTTTGCTAAAGAGAGTTTCTTCGATTTCCAGCTCTGAGTCAAATTTACGCAGCAGCGTCTGGATCCGGTGCAGCTTCTTGGTAGAATAAGCCAAAATACTGCCCGAATCATCCTGTTCGACCCAACGCGCCAGATCTTGTAATTTACTCGAGAGCTCGTGGCGTTCGCGGTTCTGGCGACGCACGCGATCAGCGGAAATATAGCCCAGATCGTCGAGACGCTCACGGGCAATGCTGCGAATACGGTCAAAGGGGCGACGCTGGGTATAGACTTCAGGGGCAACCGGCAGCAAAGGCGCCAGCTCAACGGCCAGATTGTCACTGATAGAGAGGGTTTTAAAGGCTTTGCGAAAAGAGCCATAAATTCGGATTGCTGTTTCCTGAAAATGGCGCACACTGTGGCCAAAATGCTGCACAGAAGAAAAATTGCTCTGCCCCAGAAAACGGCGGTAAAAAGCCTGGCTGACCGGACGCTCGCCGTAAAAAGTCAGGATCGCATTAAAATGATCATGGGCCTGGACCAGCGTCATGACACTGTCTTCCTGGGTATAGGCCTTGACGGCCTCAATCAGCATAACCTGCGAAACCGGGTCCAGGGCAGCCAGACTGAGGGCTTTGCCCAGTAGCTCTGCCAAATGCCCCTGAAAAGCAATCATCTGAGGGTAAGCCGGATGCGTCAAAACAGGCCAGAGGGGCTGATCGTGAATCGCTAACACATCAGCAATCTGGTCTAAATCATTAACGGTAGGCAAGCGTCGCCCTTGTTCGAGTAGCGAAATCAGGCTGCGGTCACGCCCGATCTCTTTGCCGAGCTTGCTCTGACTGTAGCTTTTGGCCTGGCGATACCTGAGTACCAGCTCGCCAAGCTGACGAATAGCAGGGTCAATATCGGGTGGGAGATCGCTGGGCATAAAGGTGTCCTTTTTGCTTCAGTATACCCCGAGCAAACCCTTCGCCCAAAATCAGACCAATGCTATCATAAAGAGATGATTAAACGCACAAAAAAATACCTTCTCCAAGCCTCTAAAGCATTCTATCTGGCGGCGATTTTAAGCAGCCTTGCCAGTCTGAATTCACTGGCTAATGCCACCGATCTCTATCGCCAAACCCAATACAAAACCAGCTATAAAAATTGTGCCCGATCTCAAGACAGCTGCAGCTATTACCAGATCGACTACCCGATCCTGGCGGCCAAATCCCCGGCGGCACAAGCGATCAATCGCCAGCTACAAAGCCAGATTTTCGGTAAAGTCACGCCTGAGCAAGCGGCAGCTAAATTTCTAAACGAATATGCCAAAGATCAGGTCGTCGGTGGGGCCAGCTTTGCCTGGGCCATGAAGCGCCAGGTGCAGGTAGAAGCTTATACGGAACGGCTCTTGAGTCTGAGAGATTATACCTACGAATTTAAAGGCGGTGCCCACGGCCATCACCAGACTCAGTTTTACAATTTTGATCTGCAAAGCGGGCAAGCACTCACCCTCAGTGATCTCTTTCGGCCCGGTTATGAAAAGCCGCTGACCGCCCTGGCCGAAACGATCTTTCGTGAGCAAAAAGGGTTGACCCCCCAACAATCTTTAGCAGCGGCAAATTATACCTTCCCGAACAATCGTTTCACACTCAGCAAGGCAATTTTAATCACACCGATGGGCCTGACGGTTTATTATAACCCCTACGAAATTGCCTCTTACGCCCAGGGTATCACTGAAATCGAAGTACCCTTTTACCAGATCGAAGACTGGCTCAAGGATGCCAACAAACCCAATAGTCTGGTCAATCAATTGCGACAGGAATAAACACGAAAGCAGCCTCAGGGAGCTACAGGGGTCTCGGTCATTGCCGCAGGCAGCTTAAACTCAGCCAGATAATACCAGTCCTGAAAATGCAATTGCGTAAAGGCCAGCAGGCGATCGGCTTGCACGATTAAGCCTGCTTTTTGGCCCTTGTTGAGACGAGCCTGAATCTCAGCGTCAGGGTAAGGGCTGAGTTTATCGGCTTGCTGGATCTGGGCTTGCTTGCTGACCTGGCGGTTTTTATCTGAGGCTTTGACGATGATCTCACCCGCTTGATTCAATAGATAGGCCTCTGAGAACAAAGGCTGATCGACCAGATCAAGCAAATGCTGGCCTAAAAAATTGAATTGCATATCGACGGCTGCCACGCCAATAAACTGCTCCCGATCGTCGTATAAAGCCAGAGAGCAAGGCATCAATCGACCGGCGATGCGATCGAGATAAGTCTTGCCACAGCGAATAGCGTGATGGCCAAGGGCTTGCTCATAAAAGGGGCGGCTGCGAGGCTCATATTTGGGAGTATTGTATTGAATCGCCGGATAATAGAGATAGGCACCCTCTTTACTGATCAAATTCAAAAACATCAGTGGCACCCCCTGCTCAGCAATCAGTGTACGCCAATCGCCAGTAAACGCAGCGCCGCCGGTTTCCGAACGCAGCATAATCTGAGGGACGCTATCGATCAGTGCATTGAGAATCTGAAGCTGGGGCTTCAACTGAGCTTCAGGCACCTGATAGGACTTAGCAAAAGCCACTGATTCCAAACTGAGACGGTTATTATAATGGCTAGACTGGCGTACACCCGTCAGATTTTGGTAGAACTCAGGGCGGGTTTCCAGATGATAAGGGGCAGTACTGGCCTGACCATATTGCAAAGCCTGACTGCCATGCCCGGCCAGCACCTGTAAATTTTGCTGCACCCCCAAAAGCTTCTGGTCAATGGCCTGGGCACGAGCATTCACAGCCACAAAGAGCTGAGACAGCAAACGCTCACGGGCATAAGCCTGACTCAAGATCTGCTGGCGCTGCCAAAGATTAGCTGCGGTCAGGCAAGCCGAGAGCAAAAGAATAACGATCAGCCCATAGAGGGCCATCAGGCGATAGGGTCTGAACCAACGCAAGGCGCGCTGCAGTAAATTTTCAGGCAGGGCCAATGTGGCCTCGCCATTGAGATAAGCGCGCAAATCATCGGCGAAGGCCTGGACCGAATCATAGCGTTCGGCCCGTTTTTTGGCCGTGGCTTTGGCCACGATCGCTTTCAGTTCTGGGGCAATGCGATTGCCAAAACGGGCTTTCAAGGGTGCCAGCTCAGCATCCTGGGCCAGTTTAACCAACGCCTGGAGCCCTTTGGCTGAATAGGCTTTCTGCAAGCTTAACAGCTCATAGAGAATCAGACCCATAGCAAATAAATCACTGCGACCATCTAAACGACTATTGGCGCCCCGCACTTGCTCAGGGGACATATACGCAGGGGTGCCGATCACTTTGCCGACTTCTTCGGCCTCAAAAATATAGTTCTGATCGGTGCCGATCGGGCGGGCAATGCCCCAGTCCATTAAATAAACCTCGTGGTGGGCGCCCAGCATAATATTGGCGGGCTTGAGATCCCGGTGTATCACGCCACGGGAATGGGCAAATTCAACCGCATCACAGACCTTCAGAAAGGTGTCCAGTAAATCAGGCAGGGCCTGTTGGTGGTCTTGCTTAGAGCCAGATTGTTGCAAGTTTTGAATCCAGGCTTTGAGATCCTGACCAGCCACCCGCTTCATGGTATACGCCGGGCCCTGCTCCGTAAACTCCAGGCTATAAATCGGCACAATATAAGGGTGGTCAAGCTGGGCCGTGATCTTGACTTCAGTAATAAAACGCTGGTGATCGACTTCTGTGACAGCTTCAGCGCTCGCCAATAGCTGCTTATAAGCGACTTTACGCTGTAAGAGCAGATCTTCCACCAGATGCACTTCGCCCATGGCCCCGGCGCCCAGTAACTGCCCCCGCTGATACACTTGCTTGCCAAAAAGAGGCTCGCTGGCCAGATCCTCGGCTGTGTAAAAAGCCGCCGTCGACTCCCCCTGATCCGCGGGCAAGGTCAGATCGATCGGGTCGCTGTCAGACTTATGGAAGCGAGACATCTTGGGCCTCCACTAAAGTTTGCCAGTCAATCGCCCAGACCAATTGCCAGGGCAAAGCGCTCAGGGGCTGACGCACCCAGATCAGGCCCGCTGTTTCGTAATAGGCTGACGGGCGTTGTTTCAAGGCTTGCCAGATTTGAGGGCTAAGCGCCATCGCTGGCCCGGCTTGAAGCTGTATTTGACCGGCTTGATCGACCAATAAGGCGGCCTGCACACCGGGTAAGGCGCTGGATAATTCAGCAGGCAAAATACGTTCTGTCAAGCC
>JBBKWI010000025.1:0-34960 GCA_037968875.1 Candidatus Sericytochromatia bacterium
CCGAAGTCAATCTATTTATGAATTAATCCCGAAGTCAATCTATTTATGAATTAATCCCAAGGTCAATCTATCTGAACTCAGTCCGTTTTATTAGACTATTCGACTCAAATCGCTCTTTATCTGTGCTAATAGACCAAACCAATTTGCCGGCTTATCTTGCTGATAAATACGTAAACTTGGATACCAATCACTGCTGGAGCGTTGGGGCTGCCAAAACCAGTAAGGCACCGAATGAATCAAGACCCAAACAGGCAAGTTTAAGGCCCCGGCCAGATGCACAACGGCGGTATCTACCGAAATAATCAAATCCATTTGAGCAAGATAAGCAGCCGTATCAGCAAAATCATGTAGATCTGGAGCTAAATTTGTCAGGCGATCATGGCATAAATAAGGGTGCAGATCGAGCTCATGTGCACCCACCTGAAAGCTATACAAATGGATATCGGTTAGCGTTAACAAACTTAAAAACGCTTCCAGCGGCGCTGTTTTTTGTAAGTATAATTGCCGAGTTTCTGCTGACCACATCACCGGGGCACTGGCCCAGACGATTCCCACCTTGAACTGTTGAGTAGGGACAATGGCTCTGTCTCCGTAGGCTGGCGGAACTGCTAAATAAGGAAATTGATCGGGAATACAATCTTGCGTCGTTTTTAAAACATGGGGCAGACTTAGCAAAGGAACTTGATAGTCAATCGCTGGCAAGGGTTGAGAAGGTGTCAGCACTTGAAAGACACCCGGGATAGCTTCAAGTAGCGGCTTAAGAGTCTGGCGAGACTCAACAATAATTTTGCCCTTAAAATACGCTAATAAAGGCAAATAACGGGCAAACTTGAGTGTATCGCCAAAGCCTTTTAAGGGCTCTTCAAAAACGAGTAGGGTTTTCCCTTCCAGGCGCTCGCGATTCCAGCTCGGCAAGCACATCGCACGATGTGCTTGCACCTGAGGATGATGTAAACGCCACTCATAGTCAGCAAAACCCGCCTGGAGCTTATTTTGCAAGAAAAATGTTATCGACCGATTATGGTGAGCACCCGCATGATCTGGTGCTAGATTGATGACCTCGTCATAAGCGCGCTGAGCAGCCTCTATTTGACCGTTCTGCAAATAAATATTGCCCAGAGTCTGATACAACAAGACATCTTCTGAGTTTACTCTCAAGAGTCTGAGTAGAATCGCTTCGGCTGCGTGTAATTGTTGCTTCTGCAGGTAAGCGAGCGCCAGGATCAAGTTCAGTTTGTACTGCTGCTCTGCTTTAGGGAACTCAAGCAACAGAAACCCGTCGATTACTTCTAAGTCTGCTAACGTGGCTTGTTCTGATCGAATTAACGCCTTCGCATAATACAACGATTTTTCATGGTCTTGTTTTTGTCTGGCCAGCTCAAACAATGCGCGTAAAGCCACTATGTTGGCTTTGCTTTTGCAAACCTGCAGCCAGGTTTTTTCTGCCAGATGGAGATTTCCCTGGGCCTGATAAACCTTGCCCAATAGACAATAAGCAAGCTCAAAACGTCGGTATTTTTTGATCAAACGCTCTAAGCGCTGCTGCGCTGAGAGCAGATCATTATCTTTATGCGCGATCACAGCCAGTTGATAATGGGCTTGCTTGTGCCAGGGCTCTAGCGCTAAGACTTTTTCAAAATTGGCTTTCGCCAGTTCGACTTGTTTTAACTTAAGCTGCAAGCGGCCTTTTTGCTGGTAAGCACGTATCATCTTTGGATTCAGTCGCAAAGCCGAGTCAAAGTGTTCTAAGGCCGCTTCCGATTGGCCTAGATCCATGCGGATTTTACCCAACGTAAAATACCAGGCTTTATCAGGCCGCAGTGACAAAGCCTGCTGAATATAAAAAACACCGACCTGAAAGCGCTGTGCCTGCACAGCCGCAATCCCTTTTAGATACAAAAGGTCTGGTGAGTCTGGCCAATTGATTAGGCCTTGCTCACAACAAGACAAAGCGGATCGCCAGTCTTTATCGGCTAAAGCGGCTTGAATAGATTGAATATCTGTTTGTAGCGAAATCGTGTTTGTTACCTTTACCCAATATGCAGCTAAGCCTGGCAACTAGAATACTGGAATCCTATAACACTGTCGTAAAACGCGTCAAGCCACTCGTAACTATCTATTTGCTTATTTTTTGCTTAAAGCAAACGTGGCGCGTCACAAATACAATATACCCGACGCTAAGCTCCTTGCGCTATAGTGAGAGTCATCTACAGTTCTCTTAAACCAAACCAGAGACAGGAGCCCAGACCCAATGGATTACAATCCCTATTTATTAAATTCCAAGCCTTACTTTATATCCGCTTTAAACAGCCGCTTAGCTGAGCTAGAAGCCCAGGGCAAACAAATCATCTCCTTGATTATGGGCGACCCGCTCGAGCCCAGCTATGAGCCTGCCCGCCAGGCTGTGATCGAAGCTTTGCAAAACAACCCGGTCTCTCAATACCCCAAACCGCCAGGCACACCCGCTTATCGCCAGGCCGTGGCTGACTGGGCCAAACGCACCTATGACGTGGACTATAGCCCCGAGACTGAGATTATTTCTTGCAAGGGTTCTAAAGAAGCGATCTTCCATTTGCCTTTGTTGTTTGACTGGAAAAACGGTCGGGAAATGTGGATTCCGTCGTTGTCTTACCCGGTTTATGAGTCAGCAGCCCGCACCTATGACGTCCCGGTGCGAATCTTACCTCTAAACGCTGAGAACGGATTTATGCCCGATCTCGATAGCTTTAGCCCGGAAGACTGGCAGCAATGCCAGATGTTCTGGATCAATTCACCCCATAACCCCACCACAGCCATAGCCAGCAAAGCCTACTTAGAGAAGCTGGTGGCCCTGGCTGAGCAATACGACTTTTTGGTCTGCTCAGATGAGTGCTATAACGACCTGTACTACAACGAGTCGCCCCCGGCTTCCTGCTTAGAAATCGAGAGTCAGAATCTATTGGTGCTGCGTTCTCTTTCTAAACGCAGCCATATCACCGGTTATCGCATGGGCGCTTTGCTTTCCAAAAACACCGAAATGATTCGTTTACTAGCCAAGCTGCGCACCCCGATTGGGGTCGGCATCCCTCAGTTTATTGAGCCGGGTGGAATAGCGGCCTGGTCAGACGATCAACACCCCCGAGATTTCACTGAGCGTTATCGCCTGCGCCGGGATCGACTGGTAAGCGCCCTTGAAGCCAAAGGCTTTGATGTCTTTGGCGCCCAGGCTGGCTTTTATCTCTGGTTTTCGCATCCAAAACTGACCCGTTCAGACGCTATTCTGGAAGCCTTTATTGACGCCGGTCTGTTGATTACGCCAGGGACCGCTTTTGGCGATGACGGCGAAGGCTATGCCCGCTTGATCTACTGCATCACCAACGATTTATGCGAACAAGTGATCGAGCGTATTGGGCAGATTCAGATCTAAGATGCTAGCACGCTGGGGGATCTATATCCTGGAAATGTATCAGCCGCTGACCCGGCTGATCTTTGCCAGTCTCAGTAGTGCCAGTATTGGGATCTATCTCTGGATCCATTTTCAGGCCCCGGCCCTCTTTGAAACTCGGCTATGGGGCCAGGGTATCCTGAGCATGATGCTGATTTTACTCTATTATCGGATCTGCGATGAATTCAAAGATCGCGATACGGACGCTCAGTTCTTTCCGCAGCGGCCCTTGCCTAGCGGACGTGTCAAATATACAGATTTGACCATTTTAAAACACAGCGCCAGTCTGGCCGGTCTGGCACTCAATCTGATTTGGCCGACGGCCCTGGGCGCTTATTTGCTGGTCTATGGCTATGCCTGGCTGATGGGGCGCTGGTTTTTTTGGCCGCCGATGGCAGACAAGCGCCTGATTGCATTTGTGACTCATTCACCGATCGCCTTCTGGGGCTATTTTTATCTCTACCACCTCTTTGGCAATGCCAGTGATCCTGCCGGCTTGCCGATCGCCTGGGGATTTTTGCTCTGGATCGCCTGGCCCGGTATGATCTGGGAGTTGGCCCGCAAGACCCGTGCCCCTGAAAACGAGCAAGCGGGTTATCAGACCTATTCTGTGATTCTCGGTGCCCGTGGTGCAGCAGCGATGACGCTGATTTTTGTCGCTTTACAGGCGGCACTCAGTGCTTATGTCTGGACAGATTTCAGTATCTGGGTGCAGGGTTTACTGGGCCTGGGCCTGAGTTTAATGGTTCTGAGCCTACTGGCCTTTATCTGGCAGCCCCTGCGTTTTCAGAAAAGCTTACAGCCTATCGCTGAAGTCCTGGTTGGCGTTGTTTTGTTGGCATACCCACTGTCTTACTGGCTGATGCCTGGCCTGGCTGGCTGAGGTGAGTCTCTTATTAGATCCGCTAACGCTACCTCCGGCACTGCAGTCACAAGTCGGTGGCAAAGGCCAGGGGCTCCTGGCTCTGGCCCAAAGAGGCGCACCCGTTCCCCGCTGGTACTGCTTGCCTGCTGAAGTCATGCTCAAGTGGGCAGATCAAAATGGACTGGGGAGTGGCCTGCTTGAAAGCGCCTGGGAAAAGAGTCCCGAAGCCTGGCTGGCACTGGGTGAAAGCTTAATTTCAGCCCAGATTGCGCCCGCCCTACTCAGGGAGATCGAACAGACTTTTGGCACAGAAACCCTGGCCATTCGCTCGTCTTCTCAGAGTGAAGACCAGACCCAACAAGCCGCTGCGGGCTTATTTGAGAGCCAGCTCAATGTCAGTCCTCAGCAACGGGCCGATGCGATAAGAAACTGTTGGCTGGCCCTATTTACAGCGCGTGTCTGGCATTATGCCCACCATGCTGAGTCGCAGCCCGAGATGCCACAGCTAGCACTTATTTTACAAATCCAAATGACTCCCCGCTGTGCCGGGGTCTGGTTTGCGGTAAACCCGCAAGGGTTCTGGCATGAGTCAGTGCTGGTAGCCGGCCACGGTCTCGGGGAAGGCGTGGTCAATAATCAAACGCCCACAGAAACCTGGATCTATGACCAATTTGAAGCAGATATCTCCCTGTTGCCCCAGCAAAAGCAATTGATGCCAGCAGAGCCCGTCTTGCGTGCGAACGAAGCGATGCGCCTGCAGCAAGCCTTTCAAAAATGGTCCGAAGCAGCTCCCTGCCCGCAGGATCTGGAATGGTGCCTCGATCACGCCGATCAGCTCTGGTGTTTGCAGAGCAGAGCGATTACCGGTCTGGCAACAGGTAAACTGAGTTTATTGGATGCCAGCAATATCTCCGAGAGTTACCCGGGTCTGCTGAGCCCGCTGACTTTTTCGATGGTGCAACAAGGTTATCGCATCAATTTTCAGGCTGTGCTCAAGATTGCTGGCCTCTCAGCGGAGCGCTTGAGCGACTGGCAAAGCGATCTTGATCAATTGGTCGCAACGGTCAGTGGACGGGTTTATTATAATCTCAATGTTTGGCAACGTATCTTAGGTCTATTCCCCGGTTTGGCAGGGTTTAATCGCCGAGCCATGTCAGAAATGGCGGGAACCCTCACCCAGACCTTAGCACCCACTCTGGCCACCATCCAACCTGAACCATTTTGGCGAATTTATCCACGTTTGTTGGGCCGTTTGTGGCGCTTTGTACACGATTACCCTCAGGAAACCCACACTATTGCAAGCCGACTCAAACAAGCCGAAACGGATTTACTGCCCGTGGATCCCCGGCAATTGGCAGCGGCTATAGCAAGTTACCAATACTACTGCAACGATCTGGTATCACGCTTTGCACCCGGTCTACTCAACGATCTCTGGCTAAGCACCTGCCTGACCCTCAGTCGCCATTTGTTCAGGCAAGGCGGTGGACAGGAACAAGACTGGCCCTTGCTCTTGAGCGGAATCCCAGATTTACCTAGCCAGCAGCCAGTCAAACAATTATTGGCCCTGGCCGATCAGCTACAGGCCAGACCTGAGCACTTGCAAGCGCTTCAACACGCACTAGACAGCGCTCAGCAAACGGGCTCTCCTTATTGGCCTGAATTCATCGCAAGTCAAACGCCCTGGTCAAAAGACGTCGCGGCTTATCGCCAACGCTATGGCTTTCGGGTCGCCAATGAATTTTTATTGGAGAGTCAATCCTTTCACGAAGCCCCTGATGCGCTCCTGAACTGGCTCTTGCTACTCGCACAAGCCCCCCGACGTCTGGCAGATCTCGATGCCCAGGATGCCTTACAAAAACAAGCCAAAGAACAGCTGATTCAGAGCTGGGGAAGTCGTTGGAAGCGCCCACTCTTGCGCTTTGCGCTTCAACGTTGTCAGCAAGCCATGTTTCGACGAGAGCAAATTCGCTTGTTCCGTGCTGAAGTGATGGGGATCGCCCGCCGCTTTTTTAATCAAGTGGCCACTATTTTGACTCAGGCTCAAATCTTAACCAGCCCAGAGCAGATCTTTTTTTTCACGGAAACTGAAATTAGTGGCTGGTTACAACACGGTCTGCCAACGGAAGGCTCTGTAGCCAAGTCTGATTTGCAAAATCAAATCCAGGTCAGACTCAGCGAACGCCTTCAGCAACAAAATAGGCAGCGCAATCAAGCGCCCCCCAAACGCTTGATAGCCCCCTTACCAGCCGCTGATTTCCCCGTACGCAGCTTGAGCGCTGAGAGTCTCCCAGGCTCAGGTTTATCTGAGACGAGCCATTGGCAAGGTCTGGGCTGCGGCGGAAGCCAAATCGAAGGCACAGTCCTGGTCTGTCAGCAGCTGCCCGATCCTGCTGAGGTCAAGGGCAAGATTCTGGTGGTTGCCGCCACTGACCCCGGTTGGATGCTGCATTTGCTCAATTGTGAGGGACTAATCGCCGAAGCGGGAAACCTTTTATCTCATGCCGCTATTTTGGGGCGAGAATTAAACTTGCCCACAGTGGTCGGCTTGCCAGACATTTTGAATCAATTGCAGAGTGGTGAGCGGGTGCGCTTAAATGGGCAAACCGGCACCGTTGAGCGACTGAAACCCGCCTCTCCCTCACCAGACAGCCCCTAAATTCTTATCTATTTTTTATCCTGAATTGATGCCTTTTCAAAGTGATTTGAATTAATCTGAGCATGAAAGAGAGAGGTACAGATACATGAATACATATTTCCACCCTGGCAATTATCAGATGACTTTAAACAATCAACCCTTCCAAATGGCTCAAGTTGATAGCGGCAATAACAGCGCCGTTTTCACAGAAGTACTCAGTGACAAGCAGCCTCTCACTGTCGATAACGATGGCCAACCGGTCTTTGCGGGTTCAATTTATTTCCTCTTCTTTATGCTTGCTCTTGGGATCACTGTTGTCTATATGGTCGTGATCAACGCCCGCAAAAATGGGGTCGTTAAAGAAAGCCCTTATGCCAAAGACAACAGTGCTTTTAAAGTTTAAGTATATTGACCTTGTAGCGCCTCTCTCTGCACTAAATTCCAGGGCCTGATAACTTGGGAGCAGTGCCTGATTCATGCTACGCTACCCAGCAAAAAAGTGCTAAGAGGTCCCCATGGATTTTACCCATTTACCAGATTTAGCGGCTGAAAAAGCCGGCGGCCTGACTCTATTGGCCAATGATGATTTTTTCGCCCCCAAAGAGAACCTACTCAAAGCCAGTATTCCGATTTTTATACCTGACAAATTCACCGAAAATGGCAAGTGGATGGACGGCTGGGAATCCCGTCGCAGCCGCAAGCCCGGTTATGACTGGTGCATCATCCAACTGGGCATCCCCGGTGTGATCGCTGGCGTCGATGTCTGGACCGCCCATTTTACCGGCAATTACCCCGAGCACTGCTCAGTTGAAGCCTGCGAAGTCAATGGCAATGTCGATCTCGACACCTTACTCGCTGCCGACTGGCAAGAAATCTTAAGCAAAAAAACTTTACAGGGCGATTTTCATAATCTCTTTGAAATCTCAAGCCAGCAGCGTTGGACCCACCTGCGCTTGAATATCTTCCCTGATGGTGGCGTGGCCCGCCTGCGCGTGCACGGTACCGCCGCTCCCGACTGGTCTGAATTGGATCGTGATCAAGCGATTGAGCTCTCCAGTCTGACCAATGGCGGACGGGTGCTGCTCTGTAATGACAATTTCTTTAGTCCCAAAGAAAACCTGATTTTGCCCACCAAAGCCGCTAATATGGGCCAGGGCTGGGAAACCCGCCGTCGCCGAGAACCTGGTCATGATTGGCTGATGCTGCAATTGGGCGTCACGGGCAAGATTCAACATATCGAAGTCGACACCGCTCATTTTAAGGGCAATTTCCCTGATGCCTGTTCGATTGATGCCTGTCGCATCCCCGGTGACGTGCCTGATGATTTCTTAACCAGTCGCTCGATTACCTGGACTGAGATCCTGCCAGCGACCAAACTAGAAGCCCATAAAGTTCACCGTTTTGAGTCAGAATTGCAGGGCCTGGAAGGGATCTATAGCCATATTCGTCTCAATATTTACCCCGATGGCGGCATTTCACGCCTACGGATCTGGGGCACTCCTTCGTACTTTGCACGCTTTAATAGCCAGACATTGCCTGCCCTGCGGGCTGATCTGCAGCGTTGCTGTGGGGCCACCGAATGGGTAGAACAAATGCTGGCTTACGCTCCCTTTGAGAGCCCGGAGCATGTCTATTCACTGGCCGAAAAAGTCGCCGATGACCTCAAAGAGGCCGATTGGCTAGAAGCCTTTGATCACCACCCTCGGATCGGGGATGTCGAAAGCCTCAAAGAAAAATTTGGCACGACCGCTGATCTGGCCAGCAAAGAGCAGGCTGGTAGCGACAATGCTTCTGAAGCCACTTTACAAGCCTTAGCCGCTGCCAATCAGCAATACTTTGAAAAATTCGGTTTTATCTTTATTGTTTGCGCCACAGGTAAATCAGCAGAGCAAATGCTGGCCCTATTGCAGGAACGCTTGCCCCATGACCGCGACACTGAGTTGCGCATTGCCGCTGGCGAACAACGCAAAATCAGCCAACTCAGACTGGAGCAAATGCTATGAGTACCCTTTCATGCCATGCGCTAGACACCTCGACCGGCCGCCCGGCTGATAATCTCAAGCTGATGCTTGAAAAACAGCCCGATGCCGCTGCCTGGAAACAATACTGCCAGGATCGCTTCAACACGGAGAGCAGTGAAAAGCCCCGCTGGGAAGCGCTTGGCAAAGGCACCAGCAATAGCGATGGCCGTTGCCCAGACCTACTGCCTGCAGGCACGCAATTGCAACCGGGGCTCTATCGCATGAGCTTCGACACCGCCTCTTACTTTGACAGCCATAACCAAACCGGCTTCTACCCCCTGGTCCAAATCGTTTTTGAAATCCAGGCCGAAGATGAGCACTACCATATCCCCCTGCTGCTCAGCCCGTACGGCTATTCGACCTATAGGGGATCTTAAAACAATTCAAGGAAATCAGTCGCGATTTGATTTCCCTGAATTGACATCTCTTGATCGTATGCTATACATTAGGTGAGTGATTACTCACCTCACTTAAATCGTAGGCTTATTGGAGAACCCCTTGCCGTGCCCTAAAGCTCCCCTCAAAGAAATTTGTCAAAGCATCAAAACAGCAACGCAAGCTTTAAAGCCACATTGGGGGATTTTATGAACGATAATCAAGAGCTAGATGATCAAGACTTAACAGAACCCACCCCAAATTTGGAAATAAGCACAAATGCCCCTGAAGCCTTGCCACTCATGGTAAGCAACCAGGATCCAAAACCTAAAAAAAAGCTTTCAAAGCCTAAAAAAAGCCGTCTGATGTTCTTGTTACTGATTGGCCTTGTTCTACTGATCGGATCTGTCATTGGCGTCTATACTTACCCCGCCAATCTACAGTTATTTATGGAAGAAACAGATCTAGAAATGGGTCCTATCAGTGATTACTTAAAAACACTGAAGCAGCCTAATCCAGAAACCAGCGCAGAGCCTGAATCAGAAAAAGGTCACTCGGTAGTGGCGCTTGGCAAACTTATTCCTGAGGGCGACATTACAACTGTCGCCATGCCCTACGGTGCTGCTGATGCCCGAATTAATAGTATTCAGATTAAAATAGGCCAGCGCGTATCACGAGGCGATACGCTGGCGATACTCGACAATAGGAGCGTATTGCAAAGCTCAGTGAAGACAACGCAGGCCAATCTTGCTTTGAAAAAAGCCATGCTAGATCAAACGCGCAGTTCAATTGCTGTCAGCCTCAAAGAAGCAAATGCTGTCCTGGGCCGGGCACAGATCGCAGCCCAGATGGCCAGTAAAAGTTTCAAACGCCAGGAGAAATTGTTTGAGCAAGCTGTCATTCCTTTATCATCACTGGATGACGCCAGTTTGAAAATGCAGGAGACACAACGTGATCTAGAGAAGGCAGAGGCCACCCTGCTGCGCTATAAAAGCAAAGATATCAACAAACAGCCTGATGTCCAGGTCGCCACCCATAGTTTGAATGCCGTTCAGGCAGAATTAAATCGGGCAGAGCAAGACTTAGTGCGCAGTGTGGTCACAGCGCCCAGATCCGGGACCGTGCTCGATATCCATGTACGTGCAGGAGAGAAACCGGGCAATTCAGGCATTGTAGATATTGGCGACACCGACCAGATGACTGCCGAATTGGAAGTCTATCAGGCTGATATTGCCAGTATTAAAGTGGGGCAACCGGTTAAACTGACCTCAGATGCTTTTAAGCTCCCACTGTGGGGACAGGTCAATGCAATCGGATATCTTGTGAGCCGCCAAAGCCTATTAGGCAACGATCCGGCTGCAAACACTGATGCACGGGTCATCAAAGTGACCGTACAACTTGATGCAGCCTCCTCAATCCGCGCTATGCGACTAACCTTTCTTGAGGTCGTGGCACGAATTTCGATCGCAGAAAAACGGTGACAAGGTTTCTACAGTGGTTGCTCGGGCGTCTGCCGATCGGTTGGTTGCAGCTGACTCATAATAAAACACGATTGATAGCTGCTATCGGTGGCGTCACCTTTGCCAATATTCTCGTGCTCGTGCAGTTAGGTATCATGGGCTCATTCAATGACTCCATACGCATGTCCTACGAAGTTATTCAGGGTGACATTCTGATCTCGGCCCATGATAGCAACACCTTTCGTGAGGGGTCACATATTCCGCGTCAATGGGGTTTTCGTGCATTGTCAGTACCTGGAGTGACTGCCGCAACACCTGTTTTTTTAGGCGCAGCACCCTGGGCGCAACACGATGGCTCGACTATTGTGTTTCAAGTGATTGGAATGGATCCCACACGCCCTGAATTTATTGGCGCCGGACTCCCCGATACACGCAGCCTTAAGATTGCAGATACGGCTTTTGTCGATAGTTTAACACGTGGCTTAGACCCTGAACTGATCACCCAGCTATCTATTAATAAGCCACTTACGATTGAAGCCATCAATCGGCAGCTAAAAATAATCGATACCATCTCGATCGGCCTGGGATTCGCAGGCGATGGCTATCTGATGCTCTCAGATCAAAGCTTTATGCGCTTGTTTCCTAACCGTAACCTGGGTGCCGCTAACCATATTCTCTTAGCACTAGATCAAAATGTCGAACCCCAAAACGTGATTAGCGCCTTGAAAAAAATGCTCCCAGCAGAAACACTGCGTATTCGTACGCTGAATGACGCCATCAATGAGGAGATTAAATATCAGACAACGAAGCGCCCAACGGGGCTGATCTTTGGTTTTGGTGTCGCCATTGGAATCATCGTGGGTCTTGTGATTGTTTACCAGGTGCTGTCTACAGATGTGGCTGATCATATATCTGAATATGCCACCTTCAAAGCCATGGGATATAGCCAAAAATTTCTTTTGGGAATTGTCTTTGAAGAGGCTGTAATCCTTGCTTTGGCAGGATTTATACCGGGGATTTTGATCTCAACCACGATCTATTCGGTGCTTGCTAAGGCCACAAATCTGCCGATAGAAATGAGTCTAAGTCGCGCCTTGATGGTGCTTTTTGGAACTCTTTTAAGCTGTATGGTTTCAGGTGCAATTGCCACCCGGAAACTGGCATCAGCCGATCCTGCCGATTTATTTTAGAGAGGATCTTATATGAAAGAAGCAGCCATCAGCGTCAAAAATCTTAACCATTGGTTTGGCAGTGGTGAAACCCGTTTTCAAGCCATTACGGACATCTCTCTATCAATCAAACAGGGTGAGTTCATCGTACTGATGGGGCCATCGGGCTCCGGTAAGACCACGTTTCTAACCCTGATGGGCTGCTTACGCGAGGTCCAGAACGGCAGTGTACAGCTGCTGGGTAACGAGTTGTTAAACCTGGCCGTAACTGAACAGGTTTTGCTAAGACGCCGATTGGGCTTTATTTTTCAATCCCATAATCTACATGAGAGCCTGACAGCCCGACAAAATGTACGCATGGGCTTAGAGGTTCATGGCCCTGACACCAAGAGAAACTACGACAAAGCATCCTTTCATCTGCTTGAAATGCTTGGACTAGGTGCTCGGGCAGAGTATCTCCCAGGCCAACTATCGGGTGGACAAAAGCAGCGAGTGGCGATTGCACGCGCTCTGGTATCCAATCCTGAGATCGTATTTGCTGATGAACCCACCGCTGCCCTTGATAAAGAAAGCAGCCTACGGGTCGTTAATCTTCTTAAAAGATTGGGAGATGAACGCGGAACCACAACGGTGATGGTCACCCATGACAATAGAATACTCGAAGTCGCCGACCGTATTATTGTTCTGGTTGATG
This sequence comes from Candidatus Sericytochromatia bacterium, assembly GCA_037968875.1. Classification (GTDB taxonomy): domain Bacteria; phylum Cyanobacteriota; class Sericytochromatia; order UBA7694; family UBA7694; genus JBBKWI01. Next base: position 12,644 of record JBBKWI010000025.1, read on the forward strand.
GAAAATTAACTAATCAAGGTTTATAAGCTTAAGCTTTTTTCAGCTGCTTTTCAGGTGTGATTCATGTACATATGAGATAATGAAGCTATTAAAACAGAGAGACAGACCCAATCCAAATGAAAAAGAACCCACTTGTCAGCAGTCTTTTTTTCAGTGGATGCGTCATGGTCAGTCTAATACTTCCGCTATCGGCCTCAAGTCACATTTCAGTGCCAACAACCCAGGCAACACAGTTGGCAAGTGCCCGACCTAAAGCGGTCCCGATCTTAGCAGACCCCGAACTTGCGGCTCTGCCCTCACACCAGCAAATCAAAGCCCTGGCAGACAAATACCAACTCACCCTGAAAGGTCAGACCTTAGCTGAGCAGCAGGCCAAAGTCGCCCGCTTTGTGATTAAGCAGGCCGCTCGACAACAGGGGATCCCAGCAGATATAGCCCTGGCTTTGAGTGGTTATGAGAGCAGCGGCTGGAAAATGTGGCGCAAGGTCGCCGCCCAGACCCCTCAGCGGAATCCCAATATCGGCCCCTCAGGCCAATTGCACTCCACCGACTGGGGACTGATGCAAGTCAATGATCGGGCTCACCCTCAGGCCTTCCCGCAGGCCGAGCAAGATCTAGTTTATAACGTGCTCTATGGTCTGGACTATTTGGCTGAGCTTCATCAAAGCCACTATGGCAGCTTGAATCTGGGCTTTGGCAGCTGGGATCTGACCCTGACAGCCTATCATTTAGGACATATTCCTGAAGCTGACGAAATCGCCTATGCCAGTAGCTATGTCCGTCGTATTCGCAACTATGGTCTCGAACATCACTTATTCACAGAGCTACTTTATACAGTACAAGTCGGCGACACCCTCGGTAAAATAGCTTCACAGCAGTTGGGCGCCTACCAACGCTGGCCCGAGATTCTCACGAAGAACCCCCAGCTAAAAGGGCAAGCAGAACGACTCCGTGCCGGGCTGACTTTGCGTCTGCCCGTTTAATAAGCCCGAGAAACCCAACTCAAAGCAGTCTAAAGCGTATCTTCTGTCGAGCGCCAGCGCCCATCATGACCTTTAGCTCGACCTGCTTTAAAAGGGTCGCTTCGAAACGGTTTAGCTGCCGACAATATATTTATCGATACCCGTATCGCCATGATGCACATGGATGCAGTTGCGGCCCGCATCTTTGCATTTATAGAGGGCATCATCGGCCCGACGCAAAATTTCCTCGGGTTTGGTATCCCGTGGGTCAAACTCGGTCACCCCCACAGAAGCCGTGATTTTTTTGATCGGCTTGCCTTCGAGATCATAGAGCTGAAGGTTCTCAATCGCTAGCCGAATTTTTTCAGCAGCAATGGCGGCTTGATCGGCATGGGTATTGGGCAAAATCACAGCCATCTCTTCGCCACCATAGCGAATCGCCATATCCGTGCGCCGCACAACCTTGGCCAAAACCTGACCAAATGAAGCCAAAACCTGATCGCCAACCTGGTGACCATAGGTGTCATTGAAACGCTTGAAATGATCCACATCCATCATCAGGAGTGAGAAAGGCTGATCGGGATTGCGCTGACAACGCTGGAACTCTTTGGTCATTAACTCATCAAAATAACGGCGATTATAGAGGCCAGTCAATTTGTCATAATTGGCCTGGCGATGTAATTTGGTGACATCTGTCAGAATAATCACCACGCCCGTGACTTCAGAATGCTTGCCAAAAACAGGTGTCAGAGTCAGATGATAGACCCCACGTTCTGTGTTGACCTGGACTTCTTTTAATTTGCGGCGCTGCAGGGTCGTCATCCAGATATCTTGCCATTGCTGCGGCAGAATCTGAAAGACCCGACTCATCAGTTCCTGGATATTGGCACTGGTAATATCCGCATGGGCTTCTAAATGGAGTAAGTGCAAAAAGTTATCGTTATAGAAACGAATTTCACCGATTTGATCGCAGACCACCACCGGGTTGGTCGTGCTCTCGAGGACTGTCGAGAAAAAGGCCGTTTCGGTTTCGCGCATCGACATCAGCCGATCCATGGCCTTAATTTTTTGCTCTACTCCGGGCACAAAATCACGGGAACGTTTGTGCTTGGGGCTAAACTTGAGCATCGATACAGCCGCCACATCCCGCAATTCTTCTAGTAAAGAGGTCTGAATTTCATCGCTGCCTGAGACATGACGGTAATAGAGTTCAAAGACACCCATCAGATCTTTTTTGTGGTCAAAAACCGGCATAATCACATAATAGCCGTTGGGGTATTGCTGATAAGCTTCTTTGATCGCCAGTGGCAATTGCTGATATTCTAGCGGGATAATACGCTGCGCAGAAATCCGTTGGATCGACTCCACGGCATAATAAGGCGGTAAGTCAGAGAAAGGGTACATGGGCACCGCTTCATTGTCTTCATCGAGAGTATCTGAATCGCGTGACTTGACTTCATGTAATTGCAGATTGCGCTTCTCTAGATCCAGACGACGGTAGCCAACCCAATCGGCCTGAGAAATATAAAACAAGGAGGTTAAAATGTTCTCCAGGCGGCGTCCAGCAGGGACTTCCGGCAATTTTTGTTCGTATTCTTGTAGTTTAGAAATCTGATCATTGATCGCCACATAAGAACGTAAATTAAGCAACGTAATTTGCCCCAGGGCCATCAAACTAAAGAAACTAACAAAAGGGGAAGTATCCAGAACCCAGCCCAGCAGATTAAAACTCAAAAAGGCGACCACAAAGCTGCTAATGACTAAGCCCAGCAAGATCAAGACCTGCTGAACCAGACTAAAACGCGTTAAAACCAGACCACTGACCACGCCAATCAAGAGCAAAACATACATCAACCAGGTCGGTGGAATACGAAACAAAGAGGAATCATCTAGAACCATTTGGGCAATTAAAGCCTGGATTTCGGTGCTATAAATTGGTGCAGAAGTTTGATCCCCATAGGGGCTGGTAGTCGTGCCGCCCAGGGTCGGCGTGAAGGCACCTACAAAAACCAATTTATCTTTAAAAAGCCCTTTGTGTTTACCTGCCAAGACTTCTTCCAGGGCCACGCGCGGGTAAAAATTCGGCCCACCAAAGTAATTGATTCGGATCAAATCCGCATCCAGGCCATTTTCTTCCAGGTAGATCGAGGCCGCCTGATCTACTTGCAATTTGTGTTGGCTAACGGTCAGGCTTTGGCTGGGCAAGCCCAGATACAAACGGGCAAGTTCCACGCCCATCGGGAACATCACCTGACGGGGAGAGACACTCTGGTTAAAAATTTCAGCCTCGATATAGTGCGAGACATCTCCCGGATAGACCGAGACATTGCCCAGGGACTTGACCTGCTTGCTCATCAAAGCCAGGGGTGTATAAGCCGAGCCATCTGCATAATCATAAAAAAAGGGCATGACCACATTGGGTGTTTTGGCAAAGGTCTTTGCTAATTGTTGGTCGACTTCTGGCTCTCGTTGGTTAGGGGTCGACAAGAGGATATTAAAACCAATCGCTTTGACTTGCTCTGCTGTTAAACGTTCGAGCAATTGGCTATACAATTGGCGTGGCAAAGGCCAGCCAAGCTCCGTAATCGTTTGATCCGAAACAGCCACCAAAACAATATCGGAATGGGGCTTGAGTTGAGAAAACTGGGCTTTAAAGAGGCGATCTTGAAAAGAATGATTAAAGGTCGCCATATTGCCACTGAGATAGATTGGCATAATCAACAGCACCAATAAGACCCCCATCAAAGAGACCGTAAAGGGGGCATTACCCATGAAAATGGATTTTATTTGCTGTCGAAAATTCATATTAACCTGTGTGATATAGCATTATATAGAAGCGACACCCCAAAACCAAGTCAGGAGCGACAAAATGAACTCAGTGGATCAGATGCAACAGAGTCTACAGGCCAGCCAGCGCATCGCTATTGTGGGCTTATCCGATAACCCCCTGCGTGCTTCACACCAAATTGCGCGCTATTTAATCAAGGCAGGCTATACAGTGGTTCCAGTGAACCCAGGCCTGACTGAAGTCTTGGGATTAAAAGCCTACGCCGATCTCACAGAGATCCCAGAGACTATTGATCTGGTGAATGTCTTTCGGCGCTCAGAAGCATTGCCCGAGATTGTGCAAGAGACGATCAAAATTGGCGCCAAATACCTCTGGACCCAGCTAGGTGTCGTCGATCAGCAAGCAGCCCAGACAGCCGAAGCTGCCGGAATTACGGTGATTATGGATCGCTGCATTAAGATCGAGCATGCCCATTTGATGGCCTAGTCCTGGTATAAGTCCTGGCCGAAATACGCTTTACTTTTCAAGACTAAACGAAAAGCGTTTCCAATAAAAGCTGCCGCTTTCGCCAGCTGCCAAACGCACATAAGGAAACAAGCGCACTTTGGTTGCCGTAACCGGTAGCTTTACTCCAGAGATTTCAAGTCGCTGTTGGCTGGTTTTGCCGCTGGCTTTATCGGTGATATAGCTCACCAGCACTTGACCCTGTGCATCCAGGATATCCATATTCAAAAAGGTTTCACTCTCGGGCTGCTGAAAATCGGTACTTACATTGAGGCTGGCGCTAAAAGGTGTGGCTGCCGTCAGGGCAGGCAGTTCAATATCATATTCCAGCCCCCCTACATCTGAACGGCTATCGCCGCGTTCAGCTGTGATCGCTTTGGCACCCGGCTGTTCAGGATCAGCAACCACTTTAAATTCATAGCCAAAACTGCGATCGGCATCAGGCGAATCACTCTCACTTTGAAGCAAGGACTTTTTGAAAAGCTCCTGCTGGCCAAGTAAAGAATTACTGGCCGCTTGCAAACGCGTTTGGATAGCGGCATACTCAGTCTTTTCAGTCGCACTGAGATCCCGTGGTGCAATTTCCACGCGATTAGCAGCCAATTGCTCTGATTTCAGCAAAACAATTTTTTGATCCGCACTCACCAATTCAACATCTCCACTGGCTGTCTGGCGTGACAAGGGATGCATCACCTTCTGGCCCTCAAAGTGGGTTCTTAATCTTTTGCAGCTCAAAAAACGCAATCTGACTTTGGTTCAGACTTGAGCTCCCATAGCATTGGATTCACAGCCCTGTCTCCTAACATCGTCTTCTGACTGAAGTGCTTCTAATGATACACTGATGCTATATTTTGGCAAACAAAAGGATTATTAAATGAGTGCATACCGTGGTCTGGATTATTATAATATCGACGATCTGCTTACCGAAGACGAACGCCTGATTCGGGACACCGTCAGAGACTTTGTAGAAGAGAAGTTTTTACCCCTGGTGACCCAGCATTATCGTGACGGAACCTTCCCGATGGAAATCGTTCCCCAATTGGGTGAACTCGGTCTACTCGGGCCCACCATCCAGGGCTATGATTGTGCCGGTCTCAATAGCGTGGCCTATGGCCTGATCTGCCAGGAACTAGAGCGTGGCGACAGCGGCTTGCGCAGTTTTGCTTCTGTGCAATCCTCGCTGGTAATGTACCCGATCTATGCTTTTGGTAGCGAAGCCCAAAAAGAAAAATGGTTGCCTGCTCTATCTGCTGGCAAGAAAATCGGCTGTTTTGGTCTAACCGAGCCTGATTATGGCTCTAACCCCAGCGGTATGATTACCCGCGCCCGCAAGCAAGGGGATAGCTATATCCTCAATGGCGCCAAAATGTGGATCACCAACGGCTCCGTGGCCGATATTGCTGTCGTCTGGGCCAAAGACGACGAAGGCGAGATTCGCGGTTTCTTGATCGAAAAAGGCACACCTGGCTATTCAGCAATAGATATTGAAGGCAAGTTCAGCCTGCGGGCCTCCATCACCTCTGAGCTGGTCTTAGAAAACGTCGAGATCCCGGTTGAAAACATGCTGCCTGGAGCCAAAGGCTTAAAAGGCCCTCTGGCCTGCTTATCTCAGGCCCGTTTTGGAATCGCCTGGGGCGCCATGGGTGCGGCAATGGCCTGCTACGATACGGCCCTCAATTATTCCAAAAACCGGATCCAATTTGACCGTCCGATTGCTGGCTTTCAGCTTGTTCAGCACAAATTAGTGCATATGGTTAACGAGATCACCAAAGGGCAGTTACTGGCTCTGCGTCTGGGCCAACTCAAGGATCAGGGCAAAATGCGCCATCCGCAAATTTCTCTGGCCAAAATGAATAATGTGCACGCTGCCCTCGAAATTTCACGCATTGCCCGTGAAATCCTGGGAGCCAATGGGATTGCCGATGAATATCCGATTATGCGCCACATGAATAATCTGGAGTCGGTTTATACCTACGAAGGCACTCACGATATTCACTTGCTGACTGTCGGCCGTGACGTCACTGGCGAAGCTGCCTTCTTTTAAGCTCAGAATTTAGACAAACGCCGCGGGTGAAATCACGCCGCGGCGTTGTTCTGTTTTTGCACTGGCTTTGATTTCCCAACTAACACTTTTTTGACTGGCATCGGCCAATCGTTGCAAAGCCGTTTCGGGGAGCGTTGGCAATGGGGAGGACTCAGCCGAAAAGCGCTCCAAATTTGCCCACAAAATAAACGGTGGGCCTTGCGGCAGGATCACCCGCAGTTCTTGTACCCAACGTTGACGTGGCCCAGACTGTGCCTGGCGTGTTTCCTGGCGCAGATAAAAATCAAAGCGCACCTGGGTCAATGGGGCCTGAGCCTGATTATGTCCCCAGAGCGTGACCCGATCTACCTGAATCTCTCCAGCCTCTATTTTGACTGATTCTTGACGCCATCGTTTAACCCGGCGTCGCAAGAGCACGCCCATCAGCCCCCCGGCCAAAACCCAAAAAACAAGCATTTGTACTTGTAAGGCAGAGCTAATCCCCGCTTGCAATAAGGCCTGACGTATCGCTGGACTCAAAGCGATCATCAGCCAAAAAACAGCGTAAGCCGCCATCAAAGCCAGCATCATCGGCAAAACCTCGCGCTCTCGCAGTATCAAAGCCTCAGGCGAATGGCGCAAGCGCAAACCAGTGTCCGGCAAGGCTTCGATCCAATCCGGCAATTCGCTTAGTTCAGACATCAAACCAGCCCCCTAATTTAGCCAGATCTAGATTACCACCTGACAAAATAATCCCCAGGCGCTGGCCAGCAAAGGTTTCAGGTTGTTTCAACACAGCTGCCAACGGCACAGCAGCAGAAGGTTCAACCACCAGTTTCAGGCGCTCCAAAATCAGGCGCAGGGCAGCCAAAATCTCAGCTTCACTGACCGTAATAATCCCGGTCACATAAGCTTGAATCACAGGAAAAGTCCATTCCCCCAGTGAGGTCAGTAAGCCATCAGCAATCGTCTGGGGATTCTCAGAAGGGATGATCCGGCCAGCCGCTAGTGATCGTGCGGCATCATCAGCCAACACGGGTTCAGCACCCCAGACCTTGAGCCCAGGCGCAAAATGATGAGCGGCCAATGCACTACCCGCCAATAAGCCGCCTCCGCCGACAGGGGTCAGCAGATGATCTAAAGCCGGGGCTTGCACAAAAAATTCTTGAGCAGCCGTCGATTGACCGGCAATGATCCTGGGGTCGTTATAAGGGTGTACAAAATGAGCTCCTGTACGCGTCTGAACTTCAGCAGCAGTGCTTTCACGAGCAGCCAGACTGGGCTCACACAGGATCACTTCAGCTCCATAATCTCGCACGGCGGCGAGCTTAACAGTAGGTGAGTTACTGGGCATCACGATCCAGGCTGGCACTCCAAACTCACGCGCAGCCAGGGCCAGGGCCTGGGCATGATTGCCAGATGAATGGGTTAAAACCCCGCGTTGGCGCTCAGCAGCTGACAAGCAGAGCAAAGCATGGCAAGCACCCCGGTATTTAAATGCTCCTACCTTTTGCAGGTTTTCGGCTTTAAAAAAGAGCTTTGCTCCGGTCAGTTCGTTAATCAGGCGGCTTTCAAAAACGGGAGTGTGGTGAATATAGGGCTGTATCTGTTGGTGAGCGGTCTGCAAAGCCTGGGCTTCAAATAGGGGGGATTGCACAGCAGCGTTCTCCTTTATGAGATACTTCATTCTAACGCCACTTGACTAGCAGAGAGATTTTAGGAGCAAAAATCATGAAACGCGATTGGTCTGAAAAAACAAAACTCTTCAATTTGTTTTTGTTTACGATGCTTGCTTGTACTGGCTATGTGCAGTATTTTTGGAATGGCGTCCCCGCCGCGCAGAGTCTGTATGTCGGAATTGGCTTCAGCTTCATTTTAATTTTATACCTTTACCTGGTCAAACAGCGCAAAAACTAAAACAACGGAGTCCAGCGGTTAAATTCTGAATTCCGTTGTTAAAAGCTTAATTTCTGGGTTTAGTTAGCAGCAACTGTGGCAGAAGCATCAGCCGAAGCACTCGCTGAAGTAGCATCGCTGCTGGCATCAGCTGAAGCTTCTGCTTCAACAGTGATTTCAGCTGCATCAGCATCATCTTCAACAGAAACAGTGGCTTCAGTTTCCTGGCCATTTTCTTCGACGACAACGGTCACTTCAGCACTATCAGCAGCGCTTTCAATATTGACTGCGACCGTGTCTGTACCGGTCATATCGTTATCACCATTGACAGTCACATCGCCCGCAGCGGTCACTCCGACTGTGTAGGTATAGGTTTTGGTTTGTCCATTAGGCAGATTTACCGTGACAGAACCAGCACCAGAAGCAGAGCCGTCGGCAGCAACCAAACGCTCTTCTGAACGCTCACGGGTTTTGCCATTGGCCCATTTGGTCATCGCTGAAACGATAATTTTGCGACTGCCATCAGCCAGAACTTCGACACTGCGGTCGACGGTGCGCTCATAGCCTTTGTCATTGCTAGACATTAATTCATAATGTGCAGAAACCAGTTTGCCATCCAGCTTGGTTTGTGAACGAATCACTGTGCGTGTCAGACCGGTTTTTTCGTTAGTAAACTCAACTTTAGCAATCGTAGTGATTGAGCCATCGGCATTGGTTGTTGTGTCTACATCAGAAGTACGAACCACGTTATTTTTGCGGCGCATTTTCTCTACTTTGTCTTTGGCAAGTGCACGTAGGCTTTGCAATTTGACTTTGGCTTGTGCTTTGCGTTCTTGGAATTGATCCCGACGGGCTTGAGTGGATTGCTTAACAAAGGCTTTCAGCTCAGCAGGCTTAATCGTTAAGGTGCCATCCACATTGACTTTAATAGCGCCTGAAGCTTCAAGTTGCGCTTTTTTGGCCATGGCCATTTCTTGACGCGCTTTGGCTTGTGCTTGTAAACGTGTTTTGGTTTCAGCTTTTGCTTGAACCGTGGTTCTGGCTTCTCTTAAACGAGCCTGAGCGGCAACTTTCGTGGCAGCAGGCACACCGGTAAACTGAGTTGCAGAAACTTCCGCATCAGCATCGACACCAATGCCGATAGCTTGTGTAGAAAATTCGCTTTCAGTTGCGGTTTGAGAGTCAGCAACAGTGGTTTCATCAGCAATTACGGCTTGCATCGCACTTTCAAGTTCTGCTGAGCTGCTGGCAGAAGCGGTCGTCGTTGAACCGGTGTTGCTTGATCCACCCACATTGACAGAGCCACTCAAATTGCTACCATTAGACTGTGAAGGGGCACTTGCATTGGGAGTCGGAGCACAAGCAGCCAGGAAGCTAGCGCTGACCATCATACTTAGAACCAGGCGGGCCATTTTAGAATCTTGCATTATGTAATAAAACCTCTTTTTGTTGTGTAAATCAGTAAACTTGACAGTATGTCATTTTTACGCTGAATTCAGTATAACGAAAGGGTGACAAAATTAAAAGCGTTTGATGCACAAATTAAGCTCAAATCCAGCATAAATTTATTAATTTTGCATTAAAAATTTATTACGTCTTCATTTATCTTTACAACACCTGAGCGTGTGAGCTTAGAATCTGCGCTTCTGGTAAAAGCAGCTCTAACAACTCAGGTTTGGCTTCACGGGCATTGTTGAGCACCACCAGAACCTGATCTCGTAAACGGGGTTCAAACTCCGCTGGTACTTGCGCTAAAGTCCGCTCGGCGGCTTCTTTTTTACCCGCATACGCCAGACTCAAGGCCTGATAGAGACGGCTTTTTTGATCGAGGGGATTGTTTTTGAGTAAGAAATCCCATTGCTTGAGAGCTTCCCCCTGATTATTGGCAACCAAATACAAAAGCCCCAGACGTTGACGGGCTTCTACCAGCTGAGGGTTTATACTTAAAGCTTTTTCATAATTAGCAAAGGCAAAGTCCAAAAATCCCGTGCGCAAATGCAGATCAGCAATGCGCTTAATCGCTTCAGCCTGAGTCGCTTCATCCCAGTTTTTGGTTTGAGATATCAGCTCATAGCGATAAAAGGCCAATAAATCAGGATAACGCTGGCCTTTTAAATACTGCTTAACCACGAATTGACGAAGCAACGGCTGCCTCGGGTATTTTTCTTGTGCAATTTCCAATTGGCTTAAGAGTCGGGTTTGTAAAGCAGGCACCGTCTCAGTCTTTTGTAGCATGCGCTCTAACTTAAGCAGCTCACGGGTCAGGCTTAAGGTATCCTGGCTAGCCAACGCCGTATCCAGGTTTTGCAAGGCCTGGGCTTCTATGCGCTGCCAGACTTCTGGAAACTGACTAAAGAGGCTTTGGACTTCAGCGCCAGGCAAGCTGAGATTGGGAGCGCTAAGCATGAGCTGCAAGGCCTTTTCAATGGCGACCTCAGCCTGAGCCGGGCTTAGCTTTGCTGATAATAAATAAGTCTGAATCTCCTGGGTGGAACTCAGAGCCATTTTTTGTGCAGCTCGTAAAGCTAGCAAGGCCTGATCTGAAGCTCCCAGCTCAGCCTGAGTTGTGGCCAGAGCGATCCACAAGTCCGATTCCGGCTGGCGCTCCAATAAATAAGCCACGGTTTTCAACTCTGTTTGAGCACGCCCCAATGATTTGCTAGCCAGATGATAACGGGCTTTGAGATAGTGGTTCAGAGGGGCATTTTTATCAATTTGATGGGCTTGCTGCAAGGTCGCCCAGGTCAACTCCAGGGAGTTTTGCTCCAGATAAGCAGAGGCGAGTAAATTAAAGGCAGCCGCATTTTCACGTTCCAGACGGGTCAGGCGCTCTAAGAGCACAATCGCCTCAGGGGTTTTGCCTGCCTGTAGGGCTTGTTGGGCTTCTTGAAATAAAGTGAGATCTTGTGCTTGCAGAGGGGGGGAGAGCGATAGCGTCAATCCCAGAGTAAGAAAGGTAAGCAATAAACGTGATTTAAACATATGAGCCTTTTTGAAGCATTATACCGCAGACCCAAGCGCAGTACCCACCAAATAAAACAAGCCCTGGAAAGTTCCAGAGCTTGTTTAGACCAGATTTAAATTACCCATATTGACTCAGCCTATCTAACCGTTTTGTTGCTTCATACGTGCTTTACGATTGCGGCGACGATCCATCATTAGATCTACTTCTTGTGCCAGATCCAAGAGTTCTTCTTGACGCTGACGTTTAAAATCCACATAGTTTTTTTCTTTTGCTTCAATACGACTTTGCATTTCCGCGAGAATATTTTCGTACATTTTGTGCTCCTTTCTTAAAATTAATCGTTCTGCGTGCCTGTTAAATATCTTATCGCTAAACTTAGCGACAAAGTTGCTTGAACTTAATGCATTTTAAGCTTGGACAGAAAGTTAATTTTTAATTAGCTTGATGTTAATTATACAGATCGAAATGTAGTTTGTACACTTTTATTTTTGAATTAGCTTGTTTAGCCTCTATAATGTTATCAAAACAGAAATTGAGGCCAAGGCATGTCCAGCAAACTCAGCGACAAAAATGCGCCCCTGCGATCCGACGTCCGTTATTTAGGAAAAATTCTGGGGGATGTGCTCAAAACTCAGGTCGGCGACTACCTTTACGAGCTCGAAGAAGATATTCGCACGCTCTGCAAGAACGCTCGTGTGTCCCATGACCCACAAATCATTGCCTCGATTCGCAGTCAAATTGCAGAATTAGACACCCAAAATCTGATTGATTTAACCAAAGCCTTCGGACTCTATTTTCAACTGGTCAATATTGCCGAGCAAAATCACCGCATCCGTCGCAAACGCCATTATGAGATCAAAGGGGATGTCATTAAATATTCTCTAGATTATTTGCTCGAACAAATTCAGAATCACAAGCTCAGCGATCAAGCCTTGCAAGCGCAACTCAATCAAATTGAAATTGTGCCGGTCTTAACCGCCCACCCCACCCATATTATGCGACAGACCCAATTGCAAAAACACCGCCGCATTTCACGGGAATTATTTGTACGCGATTTACCCCATACACCCTGGGAAGGCCGCCGCATTGGGGCATCGTTGGCTCATGAAACCTCACTCTTGTGGCAGAGTTCTCCCTTCCACAGCCGCAAAATTTCAGTCTTAGACGAGCTTGAGCATTTGTTTCATTACTTTGATGAATCCCTCTGGGATACGATCCCACAGGTCCATGAGGATCTAAGCCAGCTCTTAACAGATCATGATTATGCTGTGCACGTCCCCGCCATGATTCGTCTGGGCTCCTGGATCGGAGGAGATCGCGATGGGCACCCCTTTGTCACCGCTCAACTAACAGCCAATATTTTATTGCGTCAAAAAGAATATGTGCTCAACAAATATCGCACCCAGGTGCTGGACTTGCTAGATCACTACAGCACTTCCTTAAAATACCAGCCCGTCTCCGAAGCTTTTATCGATTCCCTGAGTCTGGATCGCCAGCACCTGCCTACTCTGGCCCAAACCCTAGCCGAAGAGTATAGCGACGAGCTTTATCGCCAAAAACTCTTGTTGATGCAGCACAAGCTCAATAATACCCTGCGCAGCCTCAAAGGCCAGTCTCAAAATGCGGGCAGTTGGTATCCAGCTGCCGCTGATTTTAAAGCAGACTTGCAATTAATTTATGAGAGTCTGCGTACCCATCGGGGAGCAGCGATACTCCAGCCTTTGCGCCATTTACTTTGGCAAATAGATATTTTCGGTTTTCACCTGGCTACTCTCGATATCCGACAGGACGCTGGTATTCACACTCAGGTTGTTACTGAGCTATTCGGATTAGCTGATGTGCACCCTGACTATCTCAGCTTAGATGAGCCCCAAAAACTCGAAATCTTAATGGTAGAGCTACACAACCCACGGCCACTTGCCGGGCCCAATCAGGAACTGTCTGAACTGGCTACCGAGATCCTCAACACCTTGCAAACCGTGCGCCAAAGCATCGATACGATCAGCCCACAAGCCGTGGGAACGTATATTATTTCAATGTGTCAAAACCTGAGCGATATATTGCATGTAATGCTGCTAGCCAAAGAAGTCGGCCTGCTCAAATTAGATGGCAGCGATTCTCATTGCCCGATACAGGTCGTGCCTTTGTTTGAAACCGTCGCCGATCTTGAGCGCGCCCCGCAAGTGATGCAAGCTTTATTTGAATTGCCGCTCTACAAACAAAACCTGAGTTGCCATAACGGCATTCAAGAAGTAATGGTCGGCTATTCAGACAGCAGCAAACAAGCAGGTATTTTGGCCGCCACCTGGAAGCTCTACCAGGCACAAGAAGCCTTGAGTAAAGTCGCCCAGCAACATGATATCAAATTGCGTTTCTTTCATGGCCGGGGTGGCACCGTCAGCCGTGGCGGTGGACCGGCTCACCATGCGATTTTGGCTCAGCCCAGTGACACGGTCTGGGGCAGTATCCGTCTAACCGAGCAAGGCGAAGTCATGGCCTGGAAGTATAATTTCCCGGAACTGGCCCATCGCAATCTCTCGGTCTTGCTCTCAGCAGTGCTAGAAGTATCTATGCGCCCGGCGGAAGCCACCCACAAAAACTGGCGTGAGATCATAGAGAGCCTTTCCCAAAGTTCCTATCAGGCTTATGCCGAACTGGTGCATGAGAACCCCGGATTTTTGGCTTATTTTCAGCAAGCCACCCCCCTGGAAGCGATCTCACATCTGAACATCGGCTCGCGCCCGGCCAAACGGCGAAAAACGCGTGGCACCCAGGATCTACGGGCAATCCCCTGGGTTTTCTCATGGATGCAGTCCCGCTGTGGTATGACGGCCTGGTATGGCGTGGGCTCAGCCCTGAGTGCTTACCGCAAAAGCCAGGAGAATGGCCTGAGTGATTTACAAGCGATGTATCAAGACTGGCCCTTTTTTAAGACCTTTATCGATAATCTGCATATGACCCTGGCCAAAGCCGATTTGCGGATTGCCGAATCTTATGCCCAATTGGTTGAGCCGGAAAGCTTGCAAACCGAGATTTGGGAGCGACTTAAGCAAGAGTATCTGAGTACCCGTGAGCAAGTGCTGGCAATCTCCCAACAAGCCGATATTCTCGACAATAGTCCAACTCTCAAGCGCTCGATTAATTTGCGTAACCCCTATGTCGATCCGCTGAACTATATTCAGGTCGAAGTGCTTAAGCGTTTAAGACAAGGGGACCACAGCCCAGGCGAAGAAAAGCTGCTGCGTGAGGCCCTCGAAATGAGCATCATTGGGATCTCAGAAGGTTTGCGCAATACGGGCTAAGTCCCTGACAGATGTCTGGCTAATGTTTGACCAGCGTTTAAAAAACATTAATCAAAACTAAGTCAAGACATCCTGCTCGCTTAAGGCATGCACCAATACCGTTGGCGGCATGCCTTTCAGCAATGCTTCGTAGCTTTCAAACCACTGTTGTTCACGCTCTGGTGTGGGCAAATCAAAGCCTAAGAAGACACATTCTGACCAGCTTGATTGCTGGTATAAAATATCACGGAACGAGCGGCCCTCACGCAAGAGCGTTACGACTTTGGCGTCCACACGGGCCTCATCAATCAATTGGGTCAGCGATGCCGTGGCAGGTTCGATCCCAGCTTCCTCTTCAACCACTCTAAAAATACGCAGCTCGGTATTGCTCCATTCCCAGTTGCGGGTCATCAAATGCGCCAGAATAATCATTAAACGCCCATTGGACTTACCCCGCCACCAGACATCAATGTAGAGCTTCTGATGCTGGGTTGGCCTCAGGATCCATTGGCCATCAGGTGGAGAAGCCACCATCACCAGTGAGACCCCATTGGCGGAGCCAATCCGCAAAAGATTGAGCAGACTTTGCGCACTTTGAAACTCATGGCTCCAGCCAAACATACAAATATTGGGGCGAATCGGGCCAATCGAGGTGGACTGAATCAGATGGGCCGTGGTGCTTTCTTTATTATCACCAATCGCCACCACAGGGAAGGCCTGAATTTGCTTGCTGCGGCAAAACTCTTTGAATTGGTTTTCGGCCATCTGGCGGCGACGCACGTCCTGCTCGATATTATCGCCCGAAGGCAGAATATTGGCCATCAAGACGATCCCACGCCCGGCTTCCATCCAGACAGCATAGGTAATCAAGGCCTCGCGTGAATGTGGATTGCCCGTAAATACCAAAATCGTGGGGCGCCAATTTTTATCGTCCTCTTCCATATTGGCCAGGCGCAATAAATTATTGCGCACATTGGTATAGACAAAGCCCCGGCGGGCATCGCCAAAAGTAGACTTGAGATCGCGGCGCCGAATATACCAGAGCAAACCTGCCAGTATCAAAGCGGCTGCAATTGCCGCTCCAAAATCAATCAGTAAGGCCACACCCAGACAGGCCAGGGCAGATAAAAGAGCCGTGCTCCAATGGAAAAAGCGAAAACGCGGCCGAAAGGAGGGGTTACGACCAAAAGCTTCAATAAAAGCAGCCAGGTTGATCATGCCATAGGTATACAAGAAAAACATCGTGATCACCGAGGCGACCACGTTAAGTGAGTCGCCCCCACTAGAACTACCTGACCAGAGTAAAACAAGTAAGGTGACCACTCCCGTCAAGAGCAGTGCCCGGCGAGGCTCATCACCCTGAGCAGATCCTTTGGCAAATGGGCGAATCACACCTAAAATGCGATCCCGGGCCACAGCTTGCAAGATCCGGGGTGCCCCCAGATACGAGCCCAGGGCCGATGACAAAGAAGCCGCAAAAACACCACCGGCAACCGCAAAGCCCATTCCAAATAAGGCGTGGTCTTTCATGGCCTGATAAGGATTGCCGATCAGCTCAGCCCGATCAAAGGCCCCACCAGAGAGCAGAATCAAGATCAAATAAACGACAAAGGTCACACCCAAAGCGTAGATCGTACCGCGTGGAATACTTCGGGCCGGATCTTTGAGATCACCCGACATATTGACACCGGCCAAAATGCCGGTAACAGCAGGAAAATAAATCGCAAAAACCAGCCAGAAAGAATACTTACCTAAACCGGGCTGGGCAGCATCTTGCAGCGAATAGCCAGGTCCCCAATTGGCTTGTAGGGTAGCGGGTGAAAAATCGAGAGCCATGCCAGCAAAAGAGATTAACAGAGCAAAAACCAACATCGCCAAAATCAGGTACTGGGCTTTGATGGCCCAGTTCGCGCCGACATAAGCCACCACAAACAAAAGGGCTGCAGCACCGAGGTTGACCCACAAATAATAAGGGATCAAAACAGGGAAAGAGCCCATTAAGGCTTCAGAAAACCCCAGAATATAAAAAGGAACCGACAAAGCCTGGGCAAAAAACAAAGCGATGCCAATCGCACCGCCAAACTCTGGCCCCAAGACCCTGGAAATCAAAAAATAAGCGCCCCCGCCACGGACTTCCATGTTGGTAGAAATAGCTGAAATCGAGAGTGCCGTCAAAGAGGTAATCGATTTGGCAATCAGCAGGATCATCAGGGCCCCGAAGACCCCGGCCTCGCCCACCACAAAACCAGCGCGAATAAATAGAATTACGCCCAGAATGGTCAGTACAGAAGGTGTAAATACCCCCGCAAAAGTACCAAACTTGTTGCCTACATTGGTATTGCCTTGGTCGAGAGCCATGCCCTATATCCTTTTTGTCGCTCAAGTGTAACACAGGACAGTATTTGGCTTGCGCCAATGATCGCACAGGGAGTCAAGCGCAAACAGCATGGCTTTGGCTTGCCATTAGGCCCCACTATCCGGTAGGATCTGATCGCATGGATCCTAGGTTGAAAAGGCGCTTGGAAAGGTGAACACTGTGAAAGATTTACTCAATCGAGATTACGATATCGCGATCGCCAATCATCCCTTTTTATGGTCTGAAACTCAGGCATGCGCTCGCTTACTGACAGAGAACAAAGACGGGGGTAGTTTGCCCGACAACGCCGAAGCAAGTATTTTCACTTCCGGCAGCCCCAGTACCCAACGCACCTATTTACGAGCTATTCGCTATCGTCTCGAAGGGGTCCCTGGTGATATTCTGGCATGCATAGCTGCCGATGACGCCACCCTCTCGGCTCTCTCTTTGTTTTATGTCTTGCTCTACAAAAATCGCTTGCTGCGAGAGCTCATGGAAGAGCCGATTCGCGATGATTTTCTGAGTGATCAGTTTCAAATCGAGAAGCCCAACCTGGAAGCCTTTTTTGAAAACAAACGCCAGCGCAATGCCGATTTACTGTCCTGGTCTGATAGCACCTGGCGCAAATTTTGGCAAAACACCCTCAAATCAGTCTTTGAAAGCGGCCTACTCAAAAACGGCACCCCACTGGTATTACAACCTGCCTGGGTTCCTGAGCCTCTGGTTCAGTATCTGGTCAGTCATGGCGATCAGGTCTCGCTGCAATTGATCTTAGATCCACGCTATTAGAGGAAGGGATTCAGAAGCACGATGAGCAACGAAGAACTGACCCTGATACGCAGCCCAGACTTAGAAAAACTGGAAAACAAGCGAGAAGCAGCGGCGGATCAGTTCAAAACCTACCTCAATCAATTACCCACAGTGCCGACAGCTGAAGACCTGCTGATCTTGAACGAATTGATTGTTTTTTTTGAAAAACAAATCACGGATGAATTGCCTCTGATCAGCGAAAAATTTGACGCCAACGATCTGGCAGAGCTGCGCAAAAGTGAATTTTTGGTCTTTCAGCTGGACTTCTTGTTTTTGCTCTATTTTATTGATCACAAAAATGACCTGGCCGAGACCGATGCGGTAAATAAGTATGTGCAAAAGCTGACCCATTTGCAGAGCTTAGCTTTGAGCCTGTCTAAACAAAGCGTCACTGATTTGCACACCGATAATTAAAGCCCTGTCAGGGCTCAATCAGAGCTCAGCCACAAACAAATTGGATTGCTGCGACTGAGCTGAACGCGATTAATTATTAATAAACTTCTCAAAAACATCGCCATAGTCTTTGCGCAGGTATTGCTTGTGGGCCTCTTTAAGCCAACCAAAGCTATACTCGTTTAAGGACTGAAACTGCTCCAAGGCAGTCTGCTGGGATTGATTGCGCATCATCGCTTCGGTCGCTGTGCTCAGACTTTGCTGACTGTATTGCAGCATTTGGGCATTGTCGTATTGCAATTCTGAAATTTTCACCAATGCTTTATAGAGGTCCTTGAGAGACTCCAATTGCTTTTTGTTGACATCAATCGAATATTGATTCTCCCCCATCAAAAACTTGACCTCAATATCCAGGTCAACGGTACCAGCGGTTTCCAGACAGACATTTTGCACGCGGTATTTGCTATAGCTAAAGCGCTTGAGTAATCTCTTTTTGCTCATGGCACTGGTGCCATCGAGGTGAATCAGACCCAAATTGGTAAAGCAATACTCATCGGATTTAGATTTGATCAAAAAGAAGATGCGCTCGCCTTCTTCTTGCATTAGATAGTCATCTGAATCGGCTTTGTCGTAATCCTGGGGCTTAATAATCTGCCCAATATCACTGAGACCGAGAGCATCTGCGGCTAATTTTCCAAACATATTTATTCAACTCCTGTGCTTAATTTTGCTAAAGGCAGTATAAGAAAACAGAGCATCAAAAGCAAATGTCGGCGATTTAACAAGGTCACTTACCGTGTTGGCAGAAGACAAAAACGGGGATTCAGTGGAGCTTAAGGACTTTTAGCCAACGGATTGAGCTGCTGATAAGCGTCAGCAAATTTGTTGCCCATGCGCCAGGCGCCGGCTTCTAGCGGCTGAGTCTTGTATTCAGAATAAGAATCTAAACCCGGAAACAAAGCCCCTTCGATAATAACAGGGGAAATATCAGTCAAAGTGGGTAAGTGTTTCACAGAGACCCCCAAAACCGATTGATTGATATTTTTCTCCGGGGAGGCGTAGCCCGTGACGAAGGTATTATCGACCCAGGCATTCAAATGCTGATCGATGGCTTCTCCAAAACTAGCCTGATCTACATGACGTAGAATATCTATCATATGCATTTGAAAAGCGTGAAAGCCTTCATGGGTCAGGGTTCTTCCCATATCAGTCGCTGAGCCAAGTTGGCTCCGATTAATCGTAATCGTCTTGTCCTGGGGCGAATAGTAACCCATTTTGCTCTCAGGGAGATCTTTCAAGAGAATTTCAGGCGCTTTAAAGCTGATCTCACCCAGTTCTCCCACCTGAGGCTTCAAACTCATCTGCTCGACAAAAATAGCGTTGATTTTATTTAAAGCAACCATTTTGTCTGCCTCTGAAATTCCACCCCAGGTTTCGGGTTTAAATTCCGGCACTTCATTTTTGACCCGCTCTGCAATCAGCTGACTTTGCTGATCAATCAATTGATCCATAACCGCTTGCGATTCAGGGCTAATGGACTGGTAATTGCGGTTCTCTGTATAGAGCTGTTTTGTTTTTTCAGCCAATTGCCCCAAAATTTTATTGGCAGCGTACATGGCAGCACTCTGCGCCAGAGAGCTTGCATCCTGGGTGATTTGTTGCACTTCGGCAGTCATTTTTTCTGGGGTAATGGCCCGCGCTAACTCCCATTCGTTTTTAAGCAAAGAGAGTGAGGTCGCACCAAGCATCGTGAGACTTGCAGCTTTGCCCAGCTGTCCGGTAACCTTACCAATCTGACCCAGCGTGCGGCCCGCTTTTGCCAATTGAACCGTGCGACTCATGAGCGGCTCATACTGGGCCGATGCAACGGCCTCTAAAGCGCCTTGTAAGTGTTTGCCCGTACGCAAAGAACCCAACTTAACACCCGTGTTGCCAACGGCGACGCCAACACCTATCACCAGTGCTGCTGAGGCCACGACTGACCCAGCTATTTTCGCTCCCTCTAGAACCCCTTCGATCTTATCTTGACGATAAGTCGCCCCAACGGTTTCAAAGGTTTGCATGGGGTTACTCAAGGTTTTCCAGGTATTGACCACCATGCCAGTGGCCATGTCAGTGGCGGCAGAGAAAGGATTGGTGAGAATGACGACACCTTGACTGGCGATCTCTTGTACAGCGTGTTTATTGCCTATCTTTAGCTTTTGCCAGCTGCTCAAACTATCGAGCTGATCGGGTGCTTTAAAAGCCGCGCGATCGTCTTTAAACGAGATAAATGCGTTATGCATACCCTGCCGAGTAGATAAAGTCGGGTGTAGCTTGATATGGTCACGGTCAATCTTGCTCAAAGCCGAATGCTGGTCTTCTTCACCCTTGGCTTCACCGATTTCCTGGGCAAACCACTGGCCAGCAGCATCCTGATAAATAAGTTCAGAGCCTTCGGTGTTTAAGGCGGCTTCAAGGGCTTTTTGCTTGCCCGCTGCGCCAGCACCAAAACCCTCTGTATTCAGGTTTTTGTCTACAAAAAGACGTTCATCTATAAAGCGCCGGTTAACGCCGACTGAGTTATCCATGGACTACACTTTCGTCATTCGGATTGAAGATAATACAAGCTATCTAAGATATCTGAGCATGAGACCTAAAACTTGCGTCTTTTATGCCTATCGCCAGCTGCCAGAAATTGGGTCACTGGCTGTGATTTCTGTTACAAGCCAGTGTTTTTAGGGCAGCCTATGCAAATGAAGCAGCAAAAGCAAATGTCGGCGCGCGGCTCACTTAGTCATACATCTGATCCCTGATTTGTAAAAAACTTGTTCTTCCAAGCATAGATCGCCTAAAATAATGAAAGTGAAGTCTCAGATTAAATTCAAAGCAGATCGCTTTTGAGGCTTCATCATAAATGACCTCAGAAACGAGTTTTGAATGAATCGCACCCTCATGATCCTGACCTTGTGTAGCTTTGCCTGTACACCCACACCCAACGGCACAGAAGAGCAAAACCCAACGCCGGGCGCTTCCCCTCCGCCGAATTCAATGCTAACCCTGAAGCCATCAAACCCTGAAGCCCCTGGTTCTGAAACAGCAAACACCTCTAATGAACCCGCACCGGCTATCACAGCCAGACCGGATACGCCCACAGATGCTCCCAGCACAGCTATCAATAATGCGCAGCGTATTCAAATCGAGGTCAGCAGCCGTTTTTTTAGTGCCAATGGTCAGCAGGCACAGCTCATTGTTAAAGACCAAAACGGTAATCCCATTGCACCTGAGCGCTTGCGCTTTGTGTCTTCGCGTTCACAAGACTTTCGGGTTGACGCTAAAGGCAATGTTTAGGCTCTTACTGACGACGGCCAGGTCGAGTATCAATTTTAAGCAACGAAGGAAAACACACCATGAAAATTAAACCTATTTTAGCCTCTACACTAGGCCTTAGTTTTGCTCTCTCAGCCTGTAGCCCTGAGACCCCTCTGATTTCTCAGCACGCTTCTCAAACGCCTACGCAAACCATATCTTTGGCCCCGCATCAAACCCAAACCGTACACGTAACGTTTAAACGCCCCCAAAATTTCAAAACCCAGGTGGTAGATGCCTCAGCACTGAAATTCGTTAAGCTGAGTTTGGTGGGCAGTGGCATCACCGGCACCCTGAGCACTGACTTTATTGCTGTTACTGGCACAACAGCCACCGTCACGCTCAATAATGTACCCATTCAAGCCGGTAAACTGCGTGTACTAACCGTACAAGGTTACGATGCCGACAAAAACGCCCTCTCTGCATTTGTAAGCAAGGGCTATTACACATCAGCAGCGGGCGTCGCCAGCGTCACTGTGCCCATTGATCGCCGCCGCTTAATAACGGGGCGAATTTTAGAACAAGTGCTGCAAAGCGATCCGGCAAAAGCCGATCAAATCGACGCAGAGTCGCTACAGGCTCTGGTAGAAGCCGCAACAAACTACAGCACCAATACAGGCTTTGCCAGTGATCCTCTGCTGTTTGATATTACCCCACTGGCAGACAAGCTCAAAAATGGGCAAACCCTGGTACAAGCCGACTTAACGGGAGCAAAAATAGACCCAACGGGCAATCTGAGTGTGACGGTCAAAACCGAAACGCCGGGCCGAGTCATTAACGAAGCCTTAACGCTGAGCGTTAACGACCCCGAATCAACGGAAGTCACTATTCCAAAAGAAAGCGCCGACAGCAGCAGTTTTATGGCAAACGTGGCCCCTGGCACTTACAGCATTGCCATTAAGCAAGCCAATGGCACCGTGGTGGGCAGCGGCAGCGTTGTGGTCAATGCCGACGGCAGCGTCACCACCCAACCCGTGATCACTCTTCAAAA
>JBBKWI010000026.1:0-29808 GCA_037968875.1 Candidatus Sericytochromatia bacterium
GTACAGCCAGGCTCGTGAAAGCAATGGCGTTCGCCTGACGCTAATCACTTCAAGAATGGCTTCGGCAAAGCTTAAACTTTGATTAGGATATAGTCCAGGGGGGACATGAGGAGCATGACGATTAAAAAAAACAACCGGCGTATTTAGTGAGAAAGCGCCGAACTCTTCTTCTGAGAGCGTCTCCGCAAAACTAAAATAATAGTCAGCATTATTTAAAATAGCAGGTAAATAGGCCTTACTCTCTGGTTCAGAAAGTGGTAGGAGACAGAACTCCAAGTTCTCAGGAACATACAAATTATCAGCTTTCACTGTATCGGAAACATCATTATAAAGCAGCCCAACAATAGCAATTTTATAGGACTGAAAATCGATGTCACTATTTTTAAAAAGTTCCAAAAACGCTGTAATATCTGCTTTTTCTTTAAAAGCAGTACAACATATTATTGTATCTTCAGAAAACTCAAAGTCATCTAACAAGCTGGAGCGATTCAATGCCTGATTGAAATAATCCAAATTCAAATTAGGTGGAATTGATGTATTAAGCATTATAATGGATTACCCCAGTGCTGAAATTTTTAGTCTTACAATTACTACCTAAATCACACCAACATTCAGGTAAAAACGGCATTTCTCTTGATTATTGGTTATTCATTCTCGATTTAAGATGGCATAAAATGCCCAAATTCATCTCTTTGAGACAAAATCGGGGTTTTAATCGGCCACCAAATTTTAAGCTTAGGATCATTCCAAGTATAGGTAAATTGCCCTTTGGGATTGTAATAGGTGTTTTGCTTATAATGAAAAATAGCCTCGTCGCTTAAGACAACATGCCCGTTGCCATGCTTGGGGGGAATCAAAACCTGCTTACGATTGGCTGCTGAAAGCGTAAACCCCTGCCAGGCACCAAAATTATCTGATTCCGTATCGCAATTGACAACCACCAGGTAAAATTTACCCGTCAGGCAAGACACTAGCTTCCAGGTTTCCTGATCCCCATGGATCCCTCTTAACACATGTCGGCTGGACACAGAAATATCATCTTGTACAAAATCAACGGTGATCCCGTGCTCATGATAAAGCTTTTGATTATAGGTTTCGACATAATACCCTCGGTGATCTTCGAAAATCCCTGGCTCAATCAGCAGTACACCCTCTAGCTTTGTCGTCGATACATCCATTTAATTCACTCCTGTCTGGACACCCTGTCCAGCTTTTATTTTTACTCTATGGTTTCATATTCGTTTGCACTGGTGTTGTCAGATACCAGCGAACGGTCTCGTTTAGCCCAGCAGCCAAAGAGATCTCAGGGACAAACCCAAGAGCGGCCTGAGCTTTGCCGATATCCATTAAGCGAATCGGTATATTAACGGGTTTGTCGTGGTTAAACAGCAGCTCAGCAGAGGTATAGTCAGCAGCTTCTAAAATGAGCTCAACGGTCTCTTGAATCGTCACCCCCTGACCGTAAGCGATATTTACAGGCTCACCCGTGGCCTGATGCTCAAGTAGCAAGAGAGCCCCTCGCACCAGATCTGAAACATGCAAAAAATCCCTGACTTCTTGACCTGTGCCCCAGACTTCAAAAGGAGAAATCCGCTCGGTGGCTTTGATGATCAATGCCGGAATCACATGAGCAGACAAGGGATCAAAATTATCACGGGGACCATAAACTGCACCCGGGCGTAAAATGGCAATTTGCAAGTCGGATTGGCTGATCACAAATTCAGCAAGCTTTTCTAGATAACGTCGCATCCAGCCATAACCCAAATAAGAAGGATGCAAATCGCCCTGCCAAAAATCAGCTTCGCGAACAGGGTGCTCATAAGCAGGGTAGCCAGTACTGCTGCTAAACAACAAGAAACGAGACACCTTGTTTGTCCAGGCTGCTTGCAAAACCTGAAAAGCCATCATTAAATTGATGCGCATATATTCCATAATCGCGGATTTTGGAAGGCCCACACCAGCCACAGGTCCGGCCGCATGAAATAGATAGTCAATATCTTCAGTCACACGCAAACAATCGTGCATTTGCATCAAGTCCGCTGGCAAGGCCGTTAAGCGCTCATGTTGACGATGTAAGCCCCGCTGGTGTACGGTCACTTTGACTTGCGCCCCTTGAGCCAGCAGGGCATCCACCAGATGTGAGCCCACAAAGCCTGTCCCTCCTGTAACCAGGACTGTTTTTCCCTCGTAAAACATTTAAGCGATAGGTTTCCAAACCAGAAGTGAATAACCTTCATGAAACTGATTGCCAAAAGGAATGCGTTGAAGCTTAATGATTTCAATCTCCCCGGCTTCAGCCAATGACTGCATATAAGGAACAAAGCCTTCTAAATAGCCCCGATAACGATGGTAGCTGGCTCCTAAATAATCAAAGAGTTGGCTCTCGTCATAGAGCTCAAGCAAGGGCTCGGCATGCACACATATTTGTGGTTTTTGTTGCCGCAAATAATCAACGAAGGTCTTAAAATTGGTGCCCAATTGCTCCATCGAATTAAACGTGATCACTGCTGTTTCTTGATCGCAGACCAGGTCCGGGTTCGGCGCAAACATATCAAAGGCCTGCCCACTCAGTCGATAGTTGTGAGTCTTTGCAATTTCATTGATCAATCGCACTGAAGCTTGTGCCCAGTCCAAACCGATCAGGTTTTTGTCTGGAAACAATTGTGCCAGAATGGTCAGATTATAACCGGTACCGCAACCAAACTCATAAACAGAGCGGCTTTCAGACAAATAGGATTCAAACACAAAACGACGAAAAACATCGTAAAACTTGACCTGAAAATAGGGAATATCAGAACGAATATAGTTTCCCTGACAACGATCGATTTGATGGGACTGCAAGTAACGCGGAGTCAGAGCAGTCGGGTCCCCCTCGCTTTCGATAAAGCGCTCCAGGTTTTCACTCCAGCCCTGCTCCCAATCTCCCTGTCGATGCTTGCCCGAAACCCGCAAATCTGCCTGCATTTTATGCAAGGCGTCTAAAAAGCAATTTTCGCGTTCGGAGCCGGTGATGATCTCATAATGCAGGGCATATTCAGACAAGAGCGCCTGCGCCGAAGCAGGAATCCGCTCGGGGCTTTCGCCTATCATCTGAGCAAAACGCTGCAGGTCAAATGGCTCTGTCATGTGCTGGATTTCTCTAGCTGCTGACAAATTTGTTGACGAATGCCCTCGGCAGATAAACCAATCTCAGCACGAATATCATGCACCGTGCCATACCAGACACAAAAAGCGTCGGGTAAGCCGTAAGCTGTCACCCGCAATTCAGGGACTTCAGAGATTGCTTCTTTCAGACCAAAAGCATCATGAAAAACCAAAATATGGGTGTCTTTAAAACGCTGAATGACTTCATGATCGATCGGTTTGAGCGTATGAAAATAGACCAGGTTAACAGGCAAGTTCTGGCAAGCTTCCAAGACATTTTTTAAGATCGGACCGGCGGTCATCACGGTGATTTCGGCACCACAATCTTTGACAACGACCCCCTTGCCAAAATCAACCGGAAAATCTTCTCCATGGCTGTGGTCAGACATACGAAAGTAGGAGGTCTTCCCATTATCATATTGAGAGCGGATCAATTGATCTGCTTCTTTTTTGGAGCCCGGTTGCATAACTTCGGTTCCGGGTAACATCCGCATCATGGCCAGATCCATATAGGCATGATGGGTAGCGCCGTCCCAGGCATAGTCAAAAGAGGCGCCACAGGTGACAATATTGGCTCCGAAATCGTTGTAACACATATCCAGCTTAATTTGCTCTATAGAACGGTCAGTAATAAACGGATTAATCGTATGCACAAAGGGATGAAGCCCCTGCGCAGCCAGGCCGGCACCGACAGAAACTAGCGTATTTTCACAAATGCCCAGATTATAAAAACGGTCCGGGTATTTAGCTACAAATTCGCGAAATAGAAAAACAGAAATATCGCCAAAAATCAGAACCAATTTTTCGTCATGGGCAGCCAGATCAAGGGCTGTATCTTTAAACTGTGTGCGCATTGAGTTCCTCCATTAAGCTGACAAGTTCTTCGGCATTGGGAGAACGTCTATGCCAGGCAAACATATCGCTGACTAAAGTCTGGCTGCCATAGCCTTTTTGGGTATCACAAATTAAAACATGGGGCTTATTTGTTGGTTTTACTAAACTCTGACTTAAGGCTTCTAGATCATGCCCCGGAACGACATCCACCTCACATCCAAATGAGAGAAAACGTTGATCTGGATTCGGAATTTGCAAGCAGCGGGTTTGCGATTGATTATTGTCATACAGGATGGTTAGATTATCAAGGCCTTGATCAGCAGCCACCATGACAGACTCCCAAACGCTGCCCTCATTGGACTCACCATCGCCAATCACGACATAGACCCGACGTTTCGATTTTTGTATTTTGAAGGCCAACGCCATGCCGACCGCCAGACCAATACCATGCCCCAAAGAGCCCGTTGAAGCTTCCACGCCAGGCACTTTAAGCCGATCCGCATGGCAGCCCAGGCGAGAGCGATAGGCCCCAAATGTTTTCAATTCATCCGGAGAAAAATACCCTTGATGAGCTAAAACAGAATAATAGCCCAAAGAAGCATGGCCTTTAGAAAGAATAAAGATATCCCGGTCTGTCCATTCAGGCGCATCCGGGCGATGATTCATTTGCAAATAAACAGCATAAATCATTTCAACAACAGAGAATGACGTGGGAATGTGTCCATGCCCACTGTCAAAAGAGGCCTGTAAAATTTGCTTGCGGATCGTTAAGCAATCAGCTGACATTATTCAATCTCCATATATGAGATCCGAGATGTCATCGGCAACCGTTGGATCCGGCAATTATTCAAACCAAGCACTTCTTTGAGAGCAACAGTTTCGCCAGGAAATATATCATCACAGAGCTCATCAAAAACCAAAATACTGCCTTTAGCCAAACAAGGCTGGATTGCTTTAAGCGCCTCAACCGTTGGCTTATAAATATCCACATCAAAGATAGCCATCGAAACAATCGTTTCTGGATGCGCTTTGAGATACTCAGGCAGCGTTAGCCCCACATCCCCTTTGATCAACTCGTATTTTTTCAGGTGGCCAATGGGATTCAATTGCTCTTGCAAATGCAAAATTTTATCCAGATAATCCTGATAGTTTTCAGTAACGGAAAAGGAGCCTTCTTTGCAAGCGTGGTTATTGCCGTCTGTATCCGTGACGCCTTTGAAGCCCTCAAAGGTGTCAAAACCAACAATTTTACGGTGCCGGTTAAAAGGCTCAAAGATCCCTCTCAGTGCCGAAAGCAAAGATAGGGTTTGCCCCCAACGCACACCAAACTCCATCACGACGCCATGCGTATACTGCAGTTTTTGATACATTTCATAAAAAAACAACAGTCTTGAAAGTGTTTTTGAGGTTAAAAAAAGTCCCAGGTTCGCCAGCATCTCGTCATCAGGGAGCGGGGCTTGCTTCAGTAAGTCTGTAAATTGGCCCTGTGCATCTTTTTCGCTTGATGAAGAGAGCACAATTGCATCAAATTGATTTGTTTTCATGGCTTCCACCCTTATTATTTGCTTTGCCTCTTAGCAATCAAGAGCTCCTGGCTCTGAATCTTAAGAATGGCATTTCCTTTTCTCAATCACGAGCACAATAATCTTTGTTTAAGTAAAAGCTCAGAATTTAGACAGCATATTCAGTTCCGTATTCTACCATACCCTCGGCCAACGCCATGGGCCATTCAGACTGTTCAAAAGCAGTCATAACAAGTCATTCAAAAAATAGATTGCCTGGCCACTGACGATTCAGACGGCTTATTCGTTTACGATTTCTGCATGGATTGGTATTTAAAATGCTGACGCCAAAAGTTCAAGGCATCCGTTAAAGTCTGTTGAAACGGAATCTCGGGTTCCCAGGCGGTTGCGGCCTTGAATTTAGTGATATCGGGGATTTGCAAGGTGACATCCGAGGGACGCAAACGCGCTGGATCCACTTCAACGCGGATATCTTTATGTGTTGAAAGCGCCAGCAATCGATCGAGCATCTCGCGAATCGTCATGGTTTCTGAGCCGCCAATATTGTAGACCTCGCCAGGCTCACACTTAATGACTAGCAACCAATAAGCCCTCACCGCATCCCGCACATCAGAGAAGGTCCGGATCGAATCCAGATTCCCGACACGAATCAATGGGTCCTGAAGCCCCGCTTCTATTGCAGCAATCTGTTGGGCAAAGTTAGACACCACAAAGACTTCTCCCCGACGGGGACCCGTATGGGTAAACATGCGCGTACGGATCGTTTTGATTTTCCAGGAGAGCCAATACTGCAGCGAAACCATGTCTTCACCGACTTTAGAAACCGCATAAGGGGAGGCCGGGCGAAAAGGGTTATCTTCATTGATCGGAACTTCGTCTTCTCTGACCTGACCATAAACTTCTGAAGAAGAACAAATATGGATCACCGGATCATATTGGTCCCGATCTTTCATTTGTTTAATCACTTCCAGTAAATTGGTGGTGCCGATCACATTGGTTTCCATAGTGGATATAGGGGAAATAAATGAAAAGTCCACATAGGATTGCGCAGCTAAATGAAAAATCACATCCGGCCGAAACGCTTCTAGCATTTTTTGCAGAGAGGCAAAGTCCAGTAAGTCCCCAAAAAACAGTTTGATCTGATTGGGGAGTAAGTGTTTAATATTGTCTTTGGGGGAACGCCAGCGCACCAGGCCAGCAATCTCGATCTCAGGGTGCTCATTCAAAATATAATCAGCCAGGTGTGAGCCGACAAAGCCAGTCACACCCGTAATCAAAACACGTTTAATATTCATCTCGCTACTCACTCCGGAAAAAGTTCTTGTTCGACACAGGCACAAAGCGCATGTACCAATAAAATATGCATTTCTTGTATGGTGTTGGTATCTCCACCTGGGGCAATCAAAATATGATCACCCAGCTCAGCAGCGGCCCCACCATCACGGCCACTTAACAAAATGCTTTTACACCCTTTTTTGCGACAAGCTTCTAACCCTCGCAAAATATTTTCGGAACGGCCTGAAGTCGTAATCGCCAATAAAATATCTCCAGCCTGCATTTTGGCTTCAATCTGGCGAGAGAAAAGCTGGTCAAAACCATAGTCATTCCCAATTGCTGTTAAGGTCGATGTATCTACGGTCAAGGCTTCAGCAGGCAGAGGCGCACGATCACGGGCCAGCTTGGAAACAAACTCTGTGGCCAAATGTTGGGCATCAGCCGCAGAACCTCCGTTGCCAATAATATAAAGCCGTCCTCCAGCCTGGTAGCAAGCAACCAGGTCAATCAAAGCCTGCTGAAAAACCGCTTGAAGCTTTTGATCTACCAATAACGCTTGCTTGGCAGCGAGCGAAAGCTGGATTCGTTC
Organism: Candidatus Sericytochromatia bacterium; assembly: GCA_037968875.1. Lineage (GTDB taxonomy): Bacteria > Cyanobacteriota > Sericytochromatia > UBA7694 > UBA7694 > JBBKWI01. Next base: position 7,366 of record JBBKWI010000026.1, read on the forward strand.
TTTGAGGAGCTCAACATACTTCATAGCTTGTCCTTTGGGGTCCAAATGCATCACGCTTAATCATAACAAGTTTAGCTAAACCTTTGCTTCTACATAGCCCCAAATTGAGTACGCCAATTCAAGTCTAGAACTCACAAAATCGTCCGTATCAACCTAAGCAAGCAGAAAAGCATCGCTTTGTTCTCAACCTCAAACAAAGGTGCCTGCACATTTTTAAGATATGTTTAGTTTAAAAGCCTTAAGCCCCACGAATATGCTACCTTGAGAAAAATAAGGATTATGAATCAAATGAAATTTGGAAACGTTTACTGGATCACCGGTTTGCCCGGAGCCGGCAAATCGACTTTAGCCGCTCAGTATTTAGCCTATTTAAAAGCCCAGGGGCGCTGCGTCGTTCTCTTAGACGGTGACCAATTGCGCACCGCTCTGGGCCGCAGCCAGGATTATAGCCTGGCAGATCGGCAGGAACTTGCACTCAGCTACGGACGCTTATCTCTGCTTTTTGCTCAGCAAGGGCTCGACGTGATCTGCGCCACGGTCTCTTTGTTTCATATTTGTCATCAGTGGAACCGGCAACATATTCAAAACTATACTGAGATTTTCTTATCCGCTCCTGCAGATCTTTTGCAAGCACGAGATCAAAAGCAACTCTATAGCAAAGCCCGCGCAGGGCAACAAAAAAACGTAATGGGCTATGATCAAGAGCCCGAATGGCCCCAGGCTCCTGATATCTGTTTAGAGATCACATCAAAAAGCACGCCAGAAAGTGTCTTTCAAGACTTACTAAAGCATAAGCAGGATCTATGAAGACGATTGCCGTCACCCAACGGGTTGACTCAGCACAACACTATACTGAATCTCGAGATGGTCTAGATCAACGCTGGTGGCCTTTTTTTGAAGCAGCCAACTTATGCCCCTTAATTTTACCCAATCAAATCAATCTGGCACAAAAGCTGATCGAGAAAATGGCTCCTGAAGGGATTCTGCTGACAGGAGGCAACTCCCATGAAAGCTGTCAGGGCACTGCACCCGAACGCGATCAAGTTGACAGCTGGTTGATCGCCTGGTCAAAAAAACAAAAAGTCCCTCTACTGGGTGTTTGCCGGGGAATGCAAAGTATTCAAATTGAGATGGGACAGACACTCGAACCTGTCAAAGATCAAATCCAACAAAAACAAGCACTTTTAATCAACGGCAGCTGGCAAAGCGTCAACTCTTACCACCAGTGGGGCACCTACCAAAGCCATCATCTACTTGAAGTCTGGGCCAGGGATGCTCAGGGCATGATCAAAGCCATTCGTCATCAAGAAGCCCCCATTTGGGGAATCATGTGGCACCCGGAAAGAATAGCGCCTTATCGAGCAGCTGATATCAAATTTTTTAAGCAGGTATTTAAATCATGAAAGCCATTATCTTAGCTGCAGGTCGAGGTTCAAGACTGGGAGCAATGACAGAAAGCTTACCCAAAGGCTGGGTCCAATTGGCAGGAGTCAGCTTAATTGAACGCCAGCTGGCAAGCTTAAAGGCCGGCGGGATTTCAGAAATCGGAATTGTTACCGGTTACCGCCACCAGGCCTTTGAGGATTTAAACTTGAGCACCTTTCACAATCCTGATTGGGCCCAGACACAAATGGTGGCCTCGTTGTACACAGCCCGTGAATGGTTGCGCCATGAGCCTTGTCTGATTGCTTATGCCGATTTGGTCTATAGCTCTAACTTGATCCAGACCCTGGTAAAACATCCGGCGGATCTGCTTTTACCGATTAATCTGGAATGGAGAGCACTCTGGGAAGCGCGTTTTGCAGACCCCTTGTCTGATGCTGAAAGCCTAAAGCGTAACTCAAGTGGTTTATTGACCGAAATTGGCCAACGCGCCCAGAGTCTGGACGAAATTGAAGGACAATTTATGGGACTTTTAAAAACAAGCCCTAACGGTTGGCAAATTATTGAAAAACAGCTCCATCAATTAGACAAGGCTGAATTTGCCAAAATGGATATGACCACACTTTTACAGAACTTGCTACGACAAGAGACCCGGATTGAAACACTCGATAGTTCAGGGCTCTGGTTAGAAATAGATCAAGCCAGCGATTTGGCACTCTATGAGAACTGGATTCATCAAGGAAGATTGATCCTTTAAAATTAATTCGCTGATTATTTTTTGACTTCAGTCAAATCAGGCTTGACCCTTAAAATGGGCGGCATATAAAAGGTATCGTATCCGCAAATGAACAAAAAAGCGTACATACAGCGTTCAAAGTAAGTCAACAGAATCTGCTGAATCTGCTCTAGACTCTGATCTGAGAGTGCTCTTTGAAAAGCCCTAATCTCTAGGAGAGTCGGTACCACCACAAAGATCCACCCGATTCTTTTTTGCAGAACACTGACTTCCTCTATTTGATAAGTTTCCATTTCGGGAGCAAGCAAGCTTTCCAAAGCAAAAGCCTCTAAGCGATGCATATTATCTTGCCAATGTTGATACTGACAACGCTCTAAATCAAATACCTTATCTTCTCCAACATGGCCATGAACACCTGATCTGATCGAGAAAGGATAACTATTTATAGTGCTTTTTAATAGATTTGGAGACCAGCTAATCCCTAAATCCTGGGCAATATTCTTCATAACTAATTCTGGATCGCCATGCAAATGCTCCAGAGGAACCGCATAGACAGACTTGGCCATCATCCGCTCAGCCATACGCCAGCCCATTAAAATATGCCGATAAGAAGAATTCGCCCTTCCGTCCAAAACCATATCCTCATAATTCGCATACGTTTTAGCGTTCAAAGACAATAAAGAATAATAGCCCCTGACTGGGTGGCGAATGGTTCCCATAAGCTTTAAGTTAGGGAAGTCTGCTTGCATTGTGAGTAAACCCTGCGTGTCCTCACACCAGTGCATTTGATGTAATATCCAACGTTTATTCTGAATATTTTGTCCCCAGGCCAAAGCATATGCATAATGAAAAATACAAAAAATGTACTTCCTCATGTTTGCTTGAAGAACCGAGTCTGAAACCAACAATCTCAGTTTTCCCCATAAGACCCCAGCAAAAAACTCAAAATTGCTTCTTAACCAGGTTTGATTTTTTGGAAACAAATAGTTCTCCAAACCATAATGATCAGCCACCTCTTCAGACAAGGAGTTGCAAAAGAGCTCACATATTTCGCCAAAACTTTTTGGGTTATATTTTGCTATTTCAGCCCAAATACTCGGGTATTTTGATATTTCTCCAAAGTCAACATAAGCCATTGAGAGCGTTTCAGGGTGGTTTTCTAGCAAAGAATGTAAAAAAGAAGAACCACTGCGGCCCCAGAAAATAATCTCCACAACATTGAGATCTTCAAGCTGGTGGAGATAGCTTAAATTATTACTTAACCAATTATTTTCTGGATAATATTGGTGATAAACAGCTAAAAAGTGGCCTCGCAAACCGGTTTTCCAAACGTTTTGGAAAGCAATTGATCTTAATAACTTAGGATCAGCTTGCCACGAGAACACAAAAGGATCGAGTTGTGAATCAGGTAAAGCCAGAGCTTGAACGTTCATTGCACAAGCGATCCATTGATATTCGAGACGCTGTTTTGTATCGAAAAAAGATTGACATAATGCAAAAACAGCAGCCAATTCCGTCTCTACCAATGGATCCTCAACTATCAAGCTTAGATCAGGAAGCTCTGTGACTGCTTCTAATTGTGAGATCAGGCTTTTCTCAAAGGCAAAGCCGCTTCTCATATAGATAATTATGCTGAGAGGATCATCATCAGAAAAGGCTTCGCTGAGCTGTTTCAGTAGCTTCTCTATGTCTGTTAACTGACTATTTTGATCAAAAATACAAAGCAAGCGAAATCTATTTAGTTCATCTAATAAAGAGTAGGGCTCAATTTGCTCCGGATCATAAAGCAGAGGGTCAGGCAAAATCATATAAACAAACACATCCTATTCCGAGCTCATTCGTGAACGATTAGGGTAACTGTAGCTGTAGAAACAAAAAAACCATGTGATTTAAGTAAACCGCTTTTAATACTTTGATAAGCCTCTTCACTGCAGAATCAAAACCTGATGATTGGCGCAGTCCAACTCCAGCAAGCGGCTATTAGACCAACGGCGATACAGCACCTCACCCGCCCCAATAACAGCAGGAATACCGAGTTCACTGGACCGAATCGCCATATGAGAATTGGCGCCACCATACATCGTAATAAAACCCGCAATACCATGAGAGAAGATCCAATCAAAGCCCGGATCTGCACTTTCTATCAATAAGATACTATTTTTCAGCTCAGCATGACTGTGTTCTGGCGTCGTAACAAGCCCTACAGCACGTTTCAATGTAATAAAATTAGGCTCCCCCTGCTCTAAATTAAACGACCAGACATCGCTGTTTTTACTGATCAAAGGCGGTAGAACCAGCCGTTGTGTCAACTCTGATTGTGTCATCCCTTGCAGAACGCTTTGTTTTAAAACCGCTTCTGGCTCCAGACTGGAAGTATATAATTGATGAATGCAAGCAATATCTATTTGTGCCGCTTCTTGATCTGAAATGCCATAATCAGCGGCCAGGTTAGCCATCTCTTTTAAGATTTGACTCAGGCTGCGCGTAAAAACAAATTTCGCATACTCTCGGCCTTCAATCGCTTGTTTAATAAAATCAAAGAGCCCCAAAACATCAATGTCCAGTTGATGGTGGCGCAAACTCTGTTCAATCGCACGGAATTGGGACAAAGATAAAGTAAAGGGATCTGGCTCTTCGACGGAGGGCAAAGCACGTGACCAGTCAAAGTAGCGGTCAGGCTCCTCATCATAACGTGGTGAACTCAAGTCATAGGTGCCTGGACGCAAATGACCGTATTTCTGCAAAAAACCAGATCGACTGAGTTGAGCAAAATCCTGACTCATACTGGAGCTAATCGTATCCAGTTGCGCCATAAACTGACTGTATTCCTGAGCAGAGAGAATCTCAGTACTAACCAATGAGCGCAGCATTTGCACAGCAATAAAACCCGCCCGGGCCAAGCCAGCAAAGGGTAAGGTCCCATAGCGCTTACAATCTTCCAATAGCCAGTAAATCTGTGCAATCGGATCAAGATTTGCCTGAATCAGCTCTTGCTGCCGCAGCTCTAAACGCTGAATACGTTCAATGTCTTGTTTCCAAAGTCCGCTTTCAGGATGGATAATACCCTGGGTCAATCGACGCAAGCTATCCGCCAGAAGAGCGGTGTCTTGCTCAGAAAAGTCATGCTCGCGTAAGACCTGTAAACGCTCGGGTAAATCTAGCGTATAGCACGAAAACAAAATTTCAAACTCAACTTTGTCATGGTAATTGGGGAAAGAATTCAAGCGGTCCAGATAATACTGTGCCAGGCGTTCGGCCAGTTCTGTCGGCAACTCAGCAGGCATAAAAGAATTAAAACTCAGGCGGACATCAATAAATGGGCAACCCCCAAAGCTTTGCAATAAAGGAAAGCTGCGCAAATTGCGGTAGCCATAATTATGTCGTTGGTAAGCCCAGATCGCATCGGTGATCAATTCTTGATACAAAGTGCGCGCCAGAACACCCGGCCGAATACCAATAATTTCAGCAGGGTTCCAATCTGGCATCACACCAAAAATCGTATGCTGACCATGCAAATAAGGATGGGGCCGATTCAGATTAGTAAAACGCTGATCAATGGCCTGTAAGGTCGCTGTCAGTTGATCTATTTGCTGCGCTGAGCAAAGTTCTCTCACGAGCAAAGGACGCACCTGCAAGAGCCATAATTGCCCCTCGGTATCCAGAGCAAACTCCAGGTCAATGGCTGGTGCAGACAAAAAACCTTCGAGTTCCAGGATCAGATTAACAACCTGGCTTAAAGGCTCTGCCGGTTGAAAAGAAGCGTAGCGATAGTGATAAAAAGTGTGCAGGCGATTGCTGCGTCCAGAGGTCACCGTATCCGTATAGCCACTTTGATCATCATAATTAATCACCCAATAAGGACTGCCTGTATTGGGGTCCTGGCTGAAAGCCACGCCGCTAATAGCAATACGCTCTAGCATCGGCTGAATAAAGATCTCTTGTTCAGCCGCATTGTCCCCGAATGAAACAATCACTTGTTCGACAGCATCGGTGACGGCTTGACGGCCAGAGACGTTCAAAACCGAGACAAAATGCCCTGCCAGAGATTGCTCCAGACCATCTTCTTGCGCAGCGCTGCTACGCACAATTAAGGCCTGCGAAAGCCACTTATTTAGTTCAAGCCGCTCTAAAACAAGAGACTGATCGGCTCGCCATTCCTGGGTCTGAAAGCAGACTTGCGGCAAAATTTGTCCATGCTTAAGCAAGGGACGCAAGCGTTCAAGTGTTTGCGCTTTGCTACCCCAGGCAATTATATCCCCAGACACCTCAATGGGCTGACTCATACCTCAGCTGTTCTTTTGAGCAAACCAAATATGCGTATCATAAGGAATCTCAAGGGTTTGCTCCACGCGCTGATGCAAAAGTTTTTCAATGGCATCAATTACCGCATCAAATTGCTCGCCGGCTTGCCGGTGTAAAGTGGCATGAGAACGCCAGGCGGTCACACAATCAGCAATGCTTTGTTGATGAATAATCCGCCCCTGGGTAGTCAGCACCTCTTGAAACAAGCCGCTGTCTTGAATCACCTGGGTTTGATCTTCACGGCGACGGCCATAACCATACTCTGGAACAAAGCTCCGAATCGTGGTCTCAATCTCAGCCTGAATGGGATCAGATAAGTCACGGTGATTCCACATACAAGCAAACCAGCCCGCTGACTTGAGAATACGAGCCGTTTCTTTCAAAGCCAGATTCTGATCACACACATTGAAAGAAGAGCCAAAGCTAACCAGAGCAAAGGCCTGCTCAGGCTGACCCGTTAGTTCAGCGGTGCCTTCAAACCATTCCAAGTCTTTAATTTGTTGGGTGCGTTGACGACCCAATGCACGCATTTGGTCATTGGGCTCAACCGCCGTCACTTGAAACCCACGCGAAGCCAATTCGAGGCTTAAATGAGCCACGCCAGCTCCAACGTCACATACTTTGGCTTCTGACTCAAGCCCCATCACACTTAACATCTGCTCAATCGCATCAGGAGCATAATTAGGCCGCTTCAGATACGCTTCAGCCAGCTCAGAATAATCCCAGTTTGTTTTCATTAAGTCCGCCTTTTCGCTCTATTCAATTTTTCATATTGTATCACTGCTCAAATCGATCAGGCCGGAAAGTCTAAAACAGGGAACTTCGGAGACTCAGCCATTGACACTAAATCGTTTCATTTTTTGTCAGATTAATTTCTATTTTTCAATCCCTGGTGCCATTCTAGAGAGTCTTCGCTCATGATTTTTAAGTCCGGTTTTTTCTATTGTTTCAGAAATAAAACCTGTTATAGTTGGTAAGATCGTTTGTTTCAATAAATGATCAGTCTCAAGTGTTGCCAGGCAAATGAAAGGGAAAATCATACTGTGAATATGCTGATTGTCGGGGGCACAGGCTCATTTGGAACCGCTTTCTTGGAGCACTTGAATACGATCCAATATGGCTCTAAAGTCAGGGTTTTCAGCCGTGACGAAGCCAAGCAAGTCGGCCTGGAAGCACGCTACCCGGATCTGCTACTTGAAACCTTTATTGGCGATGTGCGTGATCAGGATGCCTATAATACAGCAGCGCGTGGTATGGATATTATTATTCATGCCGCTGCACTTAAGCATATCCCCATTGGAGAGCTTTTCACCGAAGAATGCATCAAAACCAATACTCTGGGAACCATCAATCTGGCGAAAGCCTGCCAGACCAACAACATCAAAAAAGCGATCTATCTCAGTACCGACAAAGCCGCTTACCCGATCAATGCCTATGGCATGGCCAAAGCCCTGGGCGAAAAGGTCATGGCATCTAAAAGCAGTCGAGAGTGCGACACCACTTTTTGTATTACCCGCTACGGGAATGTGATGGGTTCACGCGGATCCATTTTGCCGCTTTTAGATCAAAAAGTAAGGCATCAGGAGCCGATTCCAGTGACCGATTTCAAAATGACTCGTTTTTTGATGAGTCTGCAAGAAGCGGTTGCTTTGGTCAATTACGCGATAGACAAAGGCAACGATGGCCAATTGTTTATTCAAAAAGCAGAAGCTAGCGATCTCCGCACTTTGATTGAAGCGTATTTACAGCACTATCACCAGACCAGTCTCGATGAATACGGATATCAAATGATTGGCGTTCGTCCAGGTGAAAAACTACACGAAGTTCTGGCGACTCAAGAAGAACTCAGTCGGGCTACTTTTATTGCTGAAAAAAATCTAATCTGTGTCGAAGCTTATCACCAAAAAGAACTCTATCGGGGAAGCTATGAGCAGCCCATGCCGGTCTCAACCCAAACCGATTTTGCATCCAATAGCGGAGATTTATTAAGCATTGAGCAAGTCAAAGCGCTTTTTCAAGCCTGCTCATTAAAGCTCTAAAGCGTTTAATCCCCTGACAATAAATCGGCAGGACAAGTGATCAACATTTTTTGGATTTCGGCTTCCAGACTCGTTTGCAAACCCCAGTCTGCATTCACACGCTCGCAATTTAGCGACACATCCAATGGCCGGGGGGCATCGAAGACAACATCTTCAACGCGTCCTGGGATAATCAATGAAGTATCCAGCCCCATCGCCTGGGCCAGGGCAAGCCCGGAAGCATAGCGCGAGTGTCGCTCAGAACCCAGATGATAAATCCCCTTCGCTTCAAAGAGGGCTTCGATCCATTCCGCCAGGGTGCTGACGTACAACGGTGAGTTAAATTGGTTTTGAAATAAGCGCACCGACTGCCCGGAACGTAGGGACTCTACCAGCCAACGGGCAAAGGCTTTTTTAGCTGAAGCGTACCAGGACAAAATCGTAAAACGCAGGATCAGGCTATTCTCGTAGCCATAAAACATCTTCTCAGCCATCAACTTGCTGTGGCTATAAAAATTAATCGGCTGAGGACTATCCTGTTCTGTGTACAGGCCCGTCTGCCCACCAAAGACATCATTGGTGGAAATATGAATCACTTTGCAGCCAATCGCTTCGGCGGCCAGGCGCACGTTTAATGTCGTCTGCACATTAATATCCATCGCCAAAGCTGGCTCGCGATCGCAACGATCAACGTCCGTTAGGCCCACCGTATGTACGATCAAATCGGGTTGCCAGCTCTTGACTAGCTCGGCAATTGCCAGGGGTTGTACCAGGTCTATGACTTGCTGGTCTTCAGCCGCATGCTGATAAGCCAGCCCCAATACCGTATATTTGTCTTTCCAGGCCTGATACAAAGCCGAGCCGAGCCCGCCTGAGGCTCCCGTCAGTAAAATGCGTTTTGTCATGGATACTCTCTTATCAATTGGAATGCGTTGGCAAAAAAGCCTCTGCGGAACGGCCCAAAGGCAGAATTGAAGTCTGGCGAAACAAAAGGCCATAATAAGCTTTGAGCAAAGCCCATTTCTCTAAAACGCCCCAGTCTTCTTCGGCGACAGCTGTACTCCAGTCTTGTTCAAGCACCTGATCAGAGACAAAACCTGGCGTCGGATCTTTCGGGGGCGGCCCTGAATTTTGAGCCCAGGATTCAAGCTGTTCAAGATTCAGCTGAGAATCAATCATGGCAAACAAAGTCGGATCTAGCTCAATTGCTTCTAGCTGAGATTCCAGCTCTTCCGGAATCAGTGGCAATTCGGTTTTGGCAGCCTGTAAAACAAACAAACTCACCAGGGCTTGCTCTCGACCTAGCCATTGTTTCATTAATTCGGATGCCTGCTCGGGCTCAAATTTTTGCTGAGCCTGCAAGCGTTCAGCCAATTGATAAACGGCAGTGCGCAAATGCTGATATTTTTGCAGCAAGTAAAAACGAGCCAAACGTGAATTGACGTCTAAGTATGGCTGTTGTAGGGTCTGCAAGAAATAACTCTGAGCCTGCTGACACTTCACTTGCAAAAGATTCTCAAGACTACCCAGGAGCTCACTTTGACGCTCTAGAGCGTGCAAGGTTTGATCTAGCATCGACGAAAAGCGCTCCAGGTCAAGTGTGTGTTTTTCCAGATGTTGGCTGATTTCGTCGGCCCGTAATCCCAGGTTTAAATACTGGACATGCATCTGTAAATAGAGGCGCGCTTGCAGATTGTCATAGACTTCCTGACCCGTTTGATAATAGTGGGACATAATAAACAAATTCAGCAAGAAGCGGGGGTGCAAGCCCTGTTGTGACAAGTGCAGCCAGACCGGGCGAGAAAGCAAGTCCACACGGTCACGCAAGCCAGGATAACGGCTGGAGAGCAAATTTTGCACATCCATCAAAAAAATGGTAATCAAATCTATTTTTTGCTGGGTGATTTCAGGCGCAATCTGATCTGCATCCAAAACGTCTTCTAAAGCACGCGTTTCTTGCTCCAATTGCTCAGAGCGACTCGAGCGCCGGTATTTACGATCGAGCGCCTTACGGACTTTGGCTTTGGCCAAACCATTGGTGATTTTCTCTTCGTCCAGAGACAAAAAATCTTCGAATAAATGCTGGGACTCGTGGTCCCAACCGCTCTCTTCTGGTTCACGCTTTTTAGGCCGTTTAGCCGGCGGTTCAGGGGGGGGATTCCGGTACGGATTATCCCCTGAAGCTGAGGAGCTAAAAACCTCTAGAAAACGCGACTTAAATGGTTCTATAAAAGACCTTGAATCACTCATGCATTTATCTTAGGGCTTCAATCTCAGCAATGGTTTTAGGGACACCGGCTGTCAAATTGCGATGACCTGATTCGGTGATCAAAATATCATCTTCAATACGAATGCCCAGATGATGAAATTCACGGGGGACTTCAGCAGAAAGGTGTGGCCCGATATAAATGCCAGGCTCAATCGTCATCACCATACCGGCTTCCAGCTTACGCGATTCCCCTTCGGCTGTTAAATAGTCGCCCATATCATGCACATCGCTACCCAGCCAATGACCTGTGTTATGCATATAGAATTTCTTATAGGCCAATTGTTCGATCAGACTATCCCGCTGGCCACTGAGCAGCCCCAAATCAATCAAGCCCTCGGTAATCACTTCTACAGCACGGGCATTGACTTCTTGAAAGCGCACACCCGGCTTGGCCAGTTCAGCAGCGGCTTGCTGGGCGGCCAAAACGACGTTATAAACGTCTGCTTGTACCGGCGAAAATTTGCCATTGACCGGGAAGGTGCGGGTGATATCCGCATTATAATAATCGTACTCAGCCCCGGCATCGACCAATAAGAGGTCGCCATCCTGGATCTGGCTATTGTTTTCGATATAGTGCAAAATCGTCGCATTCAAACCCGCACCCACTATCGCTGGATACGCCATACGAGAATTATTTTTGCGGAAGCTATTCATCAAAATCGCTTCGGCTTCGTACTCATACATGCCAGGGCGCATCTCTCGCATCAGTGCAATATGGGCATCAACTGAAATATCTGCAGCCCGTTGCATTTGAGCGATCTCATACTCGCTTTTGAACAGGCGCAGCTCATTGATAATCAGACCCGGATCATGTAGATGTTTGGGCGCACGCACCCCCTGACGAAGTTTACCGCGCACGGTATTGAGCGCATCAAAGACGACTTTGTCATTGGCAGTACTGGCACCGAAGTTAAAGTAGAGATGCTGACGATCAGCTAAATAAGCAGGTAAAATCTCTGCCAATTTCTGAATCTCATAAGCCACGCTGGCGCCAAATGTTTTTTGCGCCCCATCGACGCCGTGGCGAAAACCATTCCAGATTTCTTTTTCAAGATCCCGGGGCTGCACAAAGAGTGTAAAAGGATGATCGTGACCGGGTGCTACTACCAGCACCGTTTGGGGTTCAACAAAGCCGGTCAAATAATGTAAATTGGAGTTTTGTCTATAGACATATTGCACGTCATGGCTATAGGTCGCTTCGGGAGCAGAAAAGAAGATCGCTACACTCTCGTGCCCGATCGCCTCCATCAAACGGCGGCGGTTGGTTTTATGGAATTCGAATTTATCTTGATTCATGAAGTTCTTTCTGTTGCCTGGCCAAGCCAGTTTAAATATTTTTCGGAGCCCGTGAGAACGGGTAAAGCCAGTATTTCTGGCAAGTCATAAGTATGCAGCGTCTCGATTCGTGCTTGCAATAAGTCAAAATCACTGCAGCGCGCTTTGATGACCAGCAGGTACTCTGTATCTTCCTGGATCTGACCTTGCCAGGCATAGGTCGAGACCATCGGCCCGACACGATTGACACAAGCAGCTAGTTTTTCACTCACCAGCGTCTGGCTCAGGAGCTTAGCTTCTTGCTCAGAAGCCGTGGTGACATAAACGACACAGTATTGAGCCGACTTATTTTGAATCTCTCTTGCTTTCATACTTGTATTCTAACATTTGTTGGGTCAGACGTATGGCTTGTGATCAATCTCGTTAGCGCCAGTAAAAAAGCCCCGCATAAGCAGGGCTTTTTTGTTTTTATTATAAAACCAGGACTTTAGAGTAAGGCGCGCACAGAATCCACCATACCGTGGGCAAATTCCGTATCAAAACCAGGGCTACCAAGGTCAATCGCACTGCCTTCGAGGCGGGCTTTGACCTGAGCAGGTGTTAATTGCGGGAAGCGGCTTTTCATGAGGCCAACAATACCGGCAACGAGGGGAGCGGCCATTGAAGTACCATCCATTTTAGTGTACTCACCCATGCTGGTGGGAATCGTAGACAAAATCTGGGTACCGGGAGCCATTATCGAAACCCAGGTACCATAATTTGAAAAATCGGAACGATTACGATTTTGATCAACCGAGCCTACGGCAATCACACCAGGTAAAGCAGCGGGATACATTTTTTTGTCCGTATTGTCGTTACCCGCAGCCACCACAACCACCGCATTACGAGAGAGTGCATATTTTACCGCACGTTCCATGGTGGGGTCAGACTCGTTGCCCCCCAGGCTGAGGTTGATAATCTGGGCGCCATGATCGACGGCCCAGACAATTCCTGCAGCTACGCCAAAGCCGGTGCCACCGCCTTCGCTATCTAAAACTTTGACAGGCATGATTTTGCAACGGGGGCAAGCGCCAGTTACACCAATGCCATTGTCACCAACAGCGGCAGCAATCCCGGCAGCGTGGGTGCCATGCTCGTTATCATCTTGAGGAAGCTGACCTTCGTTTAAGGCATTAAAGCCCGGAACCAGATTGGCTTTTAAATCAGGATGCTCTAGATCCACACCGCTATCGACAACGGCAATCACCACATTGGGTGATCCCAAAGTAATGTCCCAGGCTTTAGACAGACCCACAATTGCTGGACCATACTGTTCTGAAGCACGCTTATCGTTCATGGTAAACAGACCACGATAATAGGTGTTTTGGTGACTGTACTCAACCATATTATTGCTGCGCAAAGACTGAACCATGGTCCCGGTATTACCGGTTCTTAACTGACGGAAGAGAACCGAGCCGGTGCGAGAAACCTGAAGGACTTGTAAACCGTTTTGTTGAGAGAATTGCTGTAGAAAGCTGGGGTTAGGTACCGAGCGAAATTGAACGACCACTTGATTGGGCACCAAAGAAGGACGGCTGGTGCTGCTCTGAGCATAGCGGGTGCTGCCCACGGCTTGAGATGGTGTTGCTTGATTAAAGCCAGCTCTGGAAATCAAAGCAGGATTAACGCGGTTACAGGCGGTCAGACTCTGGCTGCTTGCCAATGCCATACTTGCGATCAGGGTCGTTTTTAATACTTTAGCCAGATTTTTCATAATTCTCTTCTCCACACGCTTACGCTATTAATTATTTTATAGCAAAGGCCAGCTCTGAACTTGTGTTCTATTAACCATTTTATAACCAAAGCTTAGGTTGGTCATAAAATGGTTAGCTAAAAAATTAATCGTCGTCTTGCTGAGCCTGGAGTTTGGCATCGTTCTGAATCGTCATCACACGTTCTTCGATCCGCTCTCTGGGCTCATGGGCATGTCCGACCACATCAAAATTGCAAGCCGGCTGGGGCAGATCCGGGGCCGGGTTGCGAGAAGCTGAATTGTACCAGTTACGGTAAGGCACGTAGCCGCCTGAAAACTCCGAGCGGGGGTAATCAGTCAGACAAAAACCGCCCAATTCATAGATCATTTCAAAGAGCTCATCTTCCAGGCCCGTATCCGCTTCGCGCGATAATAAAATATCGCCTTCAAAGATCTCCTGGCCCTGACGGTCATAAAAACCCGTAAATTGCATGATTTGCAGATCATAAATCTGAGTCAATTGCTGCAGGTCAATCGTTTGACCAGGGATCAAATCCTGATAATCCTGGTTCAAAAACCATTCATCCAATAAGGTCTGAGACTCAGGGTCCCAGGCCCGAAACTTAAAACGCCGTTGACCAATCTCACTCATATCAGATATCTCCTCAAACTTTGAATCTAGAGTAACAGATTCGCAGCAGCCTTCTGAAGGTGATTGCCTGCCTGATTGTTACTCACAGCTAAACCCGCATCTCAAAAATCCATTAAGCCTGAGGCAAAACCTCACGATAGACCCGTAAAACATTGCCATGGGCAATTTTGGCACGATCTGCTTCTGAGTAGCCCAATTTCTCGAGGCGCTCCAGCACCCGTGGAAAGCAAGACACATCGTCTAAATCACGCGGTGTAGCCTGAATCCCGTCGTAATCAGAGCCAAAACCAATATGATCAGGGCCTATACGCTCAGCCAAATAGTCGATATGGCGAATCAGATCATCCAGAGAGGCATCTGAAGCCTGCTCATTCAGAAATGAATTCTCAAAACAGACCCCAATAAAACCATTCTGAGCTTTAATCGCATCCAATTGCTGATCGTTCATATTCCGTCGGTGGCCACAGAGCGCTTTGACATTGGCATGAGAGACAATCACCGGGCTCGTCGAGAGCTCCATCGCCTCCCAAAAACCGGCCTCATTGATATGCGCCAAATCAACCACCATGCCCAATTGATTCATACGCTGAATCACCTCGCGACCGAAAGGAGTCAAGCCATAATTCGACTGCACACCCAGACCATCGGCCAATTCATTGCGGTGGTTCCAGGTCAAGCCAATCGCACGCAAGCCCTGGCGATAAAAAACATCCAGCATTTTGAGATCGCCACAGAGCGGTGAAGCCCCTTCCATCGAAAAAATGCCGTAGAGAGTTTTCTGGCCTTGCTCAAAGCCGTCCAGATCCTGGGCATTTTGCACCAGAACCAGATCGTCACGCTTGAGAATATCTTGCTGATAAATTTGCATCATTTGCAAAGAGCGCACGGCCCCATAATGCCCAGCTTCGTAAGGCATTGTGAAAATAGAAAAAACCTGTAGGCGCAAGTCAGCAAGCTGCATACGCGGCAAATCTGAGTGATGAGCAGGATGTGAGTGAATCAAACTCATTTGTTCGTCTTCACACACCAGCAGTTTGGACAAAGTATCGGCATGGCAATCGGCAATATACATAAAGACTCCTAAATTTAAGTGATAGTTTTCAGCATAACGCTGTTACAAAATTAATGACTAGACAACCCCCGCAATAAAGGCCCAAAAGCCGGTTTAGGCCAGCGTTCACTGACGCAAACAGAAATAGGGCCTGAGCAAGCAATATGCTATAGTTAGCAAAACGCTTAAAACAGGTTGGCGAATAATGAAACTGGGATTTTTGCCTCTCTTTAAACCCGAAAGTTTTCAGGAAAGTAGCTTCAGCGCTAGTGGTCTAGATTACTTTTCAGCTCATCTGATTGGTGAGTTGATCGCCTTGATCCACGAGCAAGTGCCAGAAGTACAGGCCTTTATTCAACTGTCGATGGGAACGATGCTCAAGCGTTCCCCTGACGCCGTTGTAATTTGGGCCACCAGCCCTTGCTTTGGCCAGGTCGCTTCACTGGCGGAAAACCTAAAAACCTATCTAGATACTCCGATCTGGTTGGCCGGCCCCCATATTTCTTATTTGCCCAATAGCTTGCCAGAAAGCGTAGATGCGGGCATCATCGGTGAAGCAGATTTGCCTTTGCTGGCTTTAGTCAAAGCTTATCTCCAGCATGGGAATAAATTGGGATCGATTCAATACCGCAAAATAGCCGGCCTGATTTACCAGAGTCGCGGTCGCATGTACTCAGGTACCCCCGCCCAGGAAGCCCCTAACTTGAATCGGCTGCCGATCCCGGAGTACCAGCACTTGCAATCAATTCAGGGGTTTTCAGCGCCGATTGTGCGGACCTCTCGGATTAACGATACCCTGATCACCACATTGGCTTATCCGCCAACACGCAAACCCCGGCTATTGCACCCGGAGCATATCTGTACGCAGATTGAAAATATCGTTGCCAATTATAAAAAATTGCTGGCTGGTTATGCTGTCGCACCCGAGCAGGCCCGTTATTTGCGCCCGGTCTTCATTCCTGACTTTCAATTTGTGCTACAAAAAAAGCGTCTGATCGCCTTGCAAAGCGAAATTCTCAAACGCAAATTGCATCTGGAATGCCTTTTTATTGTGCATCTGCCACCAGAAGCCATTAACGACGAAAACTTAAAAATCCTCAAAAGTATTTCTGTCAGCAAAATCGCACTTAGCCTGGGGCCTTTTGGCCACCAAAGCTCTTTGCTACCGACTTGTACACCAGACTTTCTCAAGCGTGCTCTGGAGCTTTGTCGGCACTTTCATATCGGGGTGGTCGGACAGCTTTTCTTAAACCCAGAAGTTAACACCCGGCCCGCACAACTGGCCAAGACCTACCGTTTTTTCAGAGACGAAATACAAGGATTTGAGCGCATGCACGTCTCTGTATTAGCTCCGTACCCTGGCACGCCGCTTTGGGATCATTACCAAAGTAAGTTGCGTCTTAAGCAAGAAGATCTGGCCCATGTCCCCTGGGATAGTTTCGATTGGGAGCATTTTTCTCCCAGCCTACCCCTGGCAAATACGCACCTCGATCGACAGTATTTGAGCGAGGCTTACCATAGCTTTAAAAAACTATTTGACAATAACAATAGCCCAACCCTTAAATCACCCATCAACGAAGACCTGAGCCTATTAACCAAAGCAGTCAATGCCCAGCAATTTTCTGAACTCTATTTAAAAAAAGAGGACCGCGTTTTAGAGGTCGTTGCCCACCCCGATCTGATGGTAAAGCCTTTTTTGTTTCAAAGTGTCGAGCAAATTTTTGTCAAAGCCGGCCAACTCAGCGGTCCAGCGCCGCAAGAACCTATCGATCTGGCCTTTATGCTGGGAAGCTTAAACTGCTTACGTGATCCTGAGGCTGGTCTGGAACAAATCGCAAAATACCTGGCGCCTGAAGGACGAATCTATATTATTATCCCGAACCCTTCATTTTTGGGCTCGATTTCACAAATTTTAAAATGGAAAGGTGAGCATAGCAGCCCCCAGAATAAAATCCTGAAGTTTATTACCCCTGAGCACCTGAAACAAATGCTTGAAAAATATGGATTTACACTTGTAAAGCAGGACTATACTATAATGGAAGAAGTCGAAGCCATCCGTCCAACTGTAGAAACCCTCGCCAATGCGATCGAAAAATACGGTTCTCAGCGGATTCCACAAGATGTTTTATATGTAAACGAAATCAAGATGCTTGCAGCAAAAAGGACCTGAAGATGTACAATCAATACCGCCAGCAAATGGCTGTGAAAATCAAATCCATGATTAAACCTGAACATCGTCGCATCTTGTGCGTGGGCGATGCCTTACCTGAAATTGAAGCCAGCGCCAAAGAACATGGTTTGGAATTTGTTTATCTTGAAAACATATCACCTGATTGGCGTGAAATTTCACGAGAACACCCTCATTTTGACAGTGATTTACCCGCCAAGCACTTTGATTTATTGCTGGTTTACCATGCGCTTGAGCAAGCAATCGAGCCGGAACGACTGATGCTTGAATTGCGAAAAGCCGTTCAACCCGAAGGCCAAACCTTTATCACGGCCTACAATATCGGCCATATTTCCACGATTATCAATCTCTTAACCGAAGGTTGGACTTACCAGGATGACGGCGCTCTACGACATCAGCATGTGCGTTATTTTTCAAACGAGTCCCTGCGGCATTTAATGGATATGGTCGGCTTTGAGTTTATTGATGAAGTCGTCTACCAAATGGTGCAAACCCCAGTCTTAACCCGTCAATTATCACAAATGATGAAGAATCCTTATCTTGGGATCTTAAGCTTTGTTATGATTGGGCGCAAAATCAATACCTTCCCCTTTATCGACTTTGAAGATGATGCCGAAAAAGAACCACCTCCCAAACGCATCCCCCAAAAGAAATCAACTGAGGCCCAATAATGACCAGTCTGACAGCGACCTTAAGCGAGATCGATAATTTAAGTCCTGATGTGAAAGGATTCACTCTTGATCTGCAAGGCCAAGACTATGACTTCTTAGCTGGACAATGGCTGGATTTAAGCATTGCTGACAAAAGTGAAGTGGGCGGTTACTCGATTACCTCAGCTCATAGCAGCCACCCCCAGCAACTCAAGTTGGCGATCAAAGCCGCTCCTCATCACCCAGTGACAGCTTATTTACATGAGCAAGCCAAAGTCGGTCAGCAAGTACAGATCTCTCAGGGCCAGGGCGCCTGTGTTTATCACCCCGATATGGGCAAGCAAATTGTCTTGATTGCTGGCGGTATTGGAATCACCCCCTTAATGAGTATTTTTCGCAGTATTCGCGATCAAGAGCCCGACACCCAGGTGGCTCTAATCTACTCAGCCCACGCCCCCGAAGATTTTGTATTTACCGATGAGATTCGCAGCTCCGCCAATGAGCATGAAAACGTGCTGGCTGTTTTTAGCTGTACCGATCAAGAGCGCGCTGAATTACCCGATTGGATTCATTTTCAGGAACGCGTCGATGGTTTCTTTTTGAAAAGCATGAATTTACCACCCCAGGCCCATTACTTCATTTGCGGCCCGGCCACGATGCTGAGCGAAGTTGAAAAGCAGCTCTTAGTCCTGGGAGTCCCTGCCGGGAAGATTCATTACGAAAAATGGTAGCTTCGACAGGCTCAGCTACCGGAGCGCCCAGGGGCATGGGGAGACAGGGCCATAAACGGGTTCTGGCTTTTTTGTGTGGGGGCTTGTTGTTATTGGGACTGGGTGGGTGTCAATCTATCACTGTGCGTGGACCTATTTTGCAGCAGGGTCTGGGGGCTTCGACAGGCTCAGCCCAGGGGGATTGGTTTCAGCAGCTCACGCCTGAGTTGCAGGCTTATTATGCTCCGGCACAGGGTTTGCGGGGGGC
This sequence comes from Candidatus Sericytochromatia bacterium, assembly GCA_037968875.1. GTDB lineage: Bacteria > Cyanobacteriota > Sericytochromatia > UBA7694 > UBA7694 > JBBKWI01. Next base: position 26,600 of record JBBKWI010000026.1, read on the forward strand.
AGCTCTGTTTGAGCGTTTGAGTCAGATTGTACAGCAGGCCGAAAGCCTCGATTATGTGACGGCGACGAGTTTCTTGTATACGGTCGCGGATCAGGTGTCGCTGGGCAAAGAGAGTGCGATCCATGCAGCCTATTCTGATATTTTAGTGCGTGGGGATGGCCCCAGTGGACATAAATACAAAGAAGACGGGGATGCCAATGGGGATGGCAAGCGAGGGGATTCGATCAATTGTGAGCATACCTGGCCGCAGTCTTTCTTTGATAAAACAGGACCGATGCGCACGGATTTGCACCATCTATTCCCGACTTTAAGCACGCCCAATAGCCAACGAGGGCAGCATGCTTTTGGCATGGCAAGTGAAGGCAAAGTGGTTTACCAGCTCAATAGTGGCGCTAAGTTGGCAGCTCTGACTGGGCCTTATTCGGTCTTTGAGCCGCCCAATGTGCAAAAAGGCAATACCAGCCGCGCACTCTTGTACTTTTATTTGCGTTATCACAAGGCCCCGATTCGGGGCGGTGATTACCAGGCGCAGTACTTTTTTATTGATCGCTTACCTTTGTTTCAACGCTGGCTGCAAACAGACCCGGTGGATGCCAATGAGCACCTGCGCCACGAGAAAATTGCCCAGCGTCAGAGCAATCGCAATCCCTTTGTGGATATTCCCAATTTGCTTGATTTGATTGGCTTAGAGACTTTTGCTAACACTGAGCGCTTGCAGCGTAAATAGGCTCGCTGAAACCATGTCTATTTTTCAGCAACATAAACTTGGTCTGACAGATTAAATTTGACAATTTTAGGCATTCGTCGATAATAAAGACGGGGGCCTACATCATGAAAGTCAAACGTCTAAGTCTATCTATTGTCTTTTTAGTCAGTCTAAGTTTACCCTCTGGATCATCAGCCATACAAATCGTTCAAGTCAAGCAACTATCCATGCAGCCGTCAACACAGATACGCGAGGCCCAGCAAATGGCCCGATGGTTACAGAGCCAGGACACAAAAAATAGCAACAAGTGGATTGCCACCCACCCAGCTGATGCTGAAGCCTTGTTAACCGAATTAGCAGTAGACGTTTATGCCTCACCCTGGCTAAGCTTGTCGCCACAATTGCCCGCTAGCCAAACACTCTTCCCAGTCCTAGCCAGGGCACTGAATCAGGAGGTACTTCTGGATCCAGACTGCCACTGGGAACGCCGGCACTATCCTATCGGTAAAGCTTTGTCATCGGCCTGTGAGCATTCGCCTCTTGCTGAACAGCTCAATCGCCTGCGCATGATCCAAGCAAACAAAACAGACAATTGGAAGCTCTATTTGCCCAAGCCAGATCGCGGGCGCGCCGTCGTTAACATTACCATGCTCGAGTTCACGACAGCCCAATGGCCACAGCGCAGCCTGATGCAGCGGCATTATCTTGCAGGAGATAATTCAGGCGATTGGCAGCGGCGCCTCACAGACTTAGAAACAGCTCACACGCTGGCGCAGCAATGGCAAGCCCACGAAATGGAAGCATTGACCCTATTGGCTCTGCACAACCTGTATCTGGAAATCAGCGAAGTCAATCCTGCTGAAAGAGGGCCTTCACAGACCTCGCCACTCTCTCCCACAGAAGCGAAAGCGAGGGCCCAGACCTCACTCAAGAAAGCCCAGCAATTGAACCAGCTATATGACTCGCCGGCATTACAATTTCGACTGGCTTTCCATGAAGCGGCAGATCTGGACGCTGCGCTTGAGGCAGCCTGGCAGGTGCTCTCCAACTTGCACAAGGGTTTCCGTCGTCAGCAACTGACATTGGAATGGGCAGATCAGTACATGCGCGCTGCCTTTGATGATAAGCGATCTCAAGAGCCTGCCCTCACGATTTACCATGAACTCCTCTCAAGTAGCAACCGGGATCTCCAAACTGAAGTCATCAAGCGTTTTTTGCATATGCAGCGCCCAGCAGACCTTAAGCGCATGTATCAATTGTTTGGCCAAACGCGCGATGCTGAGCTGCGCACCCGACTGGCGGGAGCGCTCCCCCTTTTGGATAAAGGGCCAGAATTACTTGCATGGGCCCAGCAAGAAGAAAATCCGCTGCTGCGTCAACTCCTGATCAGTTTTTTGGCGAACAGTGAACATGAAGAAGGAGATCCATACCGTGATTTGCGCTTGTTAATCACTTTGCTTACAGATCCTGACGAACAGATCCGCTCGTTAGCAGCTTCCGCACTCAAAAAAATTGACGAGCCCGAAGCAAAGCAGCAAGTGCTCTCCTGGCTTGACAGAGACGACCCGGCCCTTGTCATCCCGGCTTTGATGCAAGCTGCCGAACTCAATCGCCGAGATCTCTTGCCAAAAGCGTTCCGTTTGCTAAGCAATCCGGATCAAGGTGTGCAGATGTACGCCATTCTGTTAATTGAGAGCTGGGGAGACGCCTCGCACCTGCCTGCACTGCAAGCCGCTCTGCCACAGACCACAGGATACGCAGAGAATCATCTGCGCTTGCTGATTGCTCGTTATCAGGGGGGCGAGCCCTGGCTGACAGAGGTATTACGGCAACACCAGACCCCTGGTTTATATCAGCTGGAAGCAGCGGAACAGTTAAACCAGCTGCGCTATCAACTGCAATATGGCCTGTCAGAGAATATGATCAGCCGAAACCAAATCAAAGCATTATTGCAGCATTCAGAAAATGACGTGCGCGAAGCCGCTCGCCGGGTACTAGCTAATGATTAAGCTCGCCACTAGAGTGGATATTACCTCTTAAATCTTGCACTCTTGTCGCGTCACTCAAAAAATCGGCAGATCTCTAGTCTCTTGGCCCAAGTGTCCCCACCGGCAAAGGATGGGCCTTAAAGAAATCCCAGATCGCATGGGTGGCATCCATCTCTTGACTGGTTGGACCGACCCAAAACTCAGGCAAAGGCTCGCCCCCTGGCCAGGAGTGGCCGCCGTCCTGGATCGTATAAAAGTCGACATCAGCGCCCTGATCACAATTGCCATAATGCTGGCCGCTGATTTGGCCCTGAGCGGGAAGCGTCTCCGGGATAGTCTGACAGCCGTTGCGCTGAGCCAGAGTCGCGATCCATTTGGGCACATCCGGGAACTCGTATTTAAACATCTCTGAGCCAGGGCCATGGTAAGGCACAATCGGATCGGCAGTGCCGTGAAAAGCGATCATCGGTACAGGCCGACTGGGGTGGCAGGACTCCCAGGGATAAAGGTAAGAT
>JBBKWI010000027.1:0-30439 GCA_037968875.1 Candidatus Sericytochromatia bacterium
CATATTCAGGCCAAAACAGCTTTGAATAGCGCAACCTGGAGAACCTGGACGGGTACTTTTCAAGATATTCTCAATAATGGTTCCGCCAGTGATTACAATCTGCAACAAATGCAAATGGCGAATACCAACTTTCAGGCTGCTTACGAAACCCTCAATAACACTTTGCGTTCAATTACAGAGCAAACCAAAGATTTACCTGATGTACAGGGTGCAATTAACGCTACCGATTCAGGTATTGCCAATGCTTTCGCTAATATTCAATCGATTGAAAACAATAGCCAAAGTCCACAACAAGTCCATGGCAAGCTGAATACCATGGCTGATCAAGTTCAGTCTGAGTCTGGCGGCCGTACGAGCCTCTGGGGTGGTATTGGTGCCGGTGTCGGTGTTGTTGGTGGAGCGGCTATTGGTTACTTTGCCGGAGGCAATTCTCTCAAAAATGCAGCGATTGGTGCTGGCGTTGGCTTAGCTGTTGCTGGCGGCGGCGGCGCATTGGCTGGCAATATGAAAGATAAATCACTTTTAGGTGAAGCCAAATCCTTGCGTGACTTAGCCAACGATGTCACCTCTTATAATCCAGCTACTGCTAAAACCAGCCTGACTGCTGAAACCCAGAATCTCTATAACGGTATCCTGGGAGCTCGTGAGAATCATGATTTAGACAATGCTCGTGTTAATACCAATGAAATTAACGCCATTAAAGGACGTGTGACTCCGGTTCAAAATGAATCAGCACGCATCCTCAGCGCTTACAAAAAATAAAAGTTAGGAAAGCAATTTCCTCTCTCTTTTAACACTTGAGTCAAGGCCAATCCTTCGGGGTTGGCTTTTTTTTGTCTATAAGAAGCATTTGTGTTTTATTTCCAAAATATTGTTATATAATCTAAACAGACAAACCATGACTATTCTGAATTACCACACGACTTGCACACCGATACGACCCCAGGGCGCTGCTCAGCCTTTAGAGCACCTCGGACAGTCGGCGCAAGCTGCTACGCCCTTAAGCACTGATGATGATCTGATTTTCTCATTACCATCAGGCAGTGCTGTCAATACAGAAGCAGCCTCTTTAGCTAATTTAGATGAATGGCAAGCGCCAGCTCTGGATTTTAATACCCTCAAGCAGAGCAAGCATATTATCAAAGCACTGGGTACAGGTCTCAAAGAAAGTGGCTACAAAGAAGCTGGCGATCAGATCAAGGACTTGTCTCGTTTGGTCGGTGTCGTGGGGCATAGTGGCCGGGCCTATGAGAAATTGCAAAAATCTCAATATTTGGATGCAGGCAAAGAAGGTGCAAGGGCGATTAAAGATGGGAGCCGCTTAATCGGTAAAACCTTACCCGCCGGTCTCAATCATGGTTTAAATTTGGTGATTACAGCAGCCGTTGCAGAAAAATTCTATGACTACTTAATGGCCGCTATTGAAGATCCCTCTTATGAGAATCTGGATCGCTTTGTGGCCCACTCAAAGTTGGCGGTGCAAAATGTCGATGATGTTTATGAATTGAGTAAATTTCTGATCAATTTTGCTCAGCAACAAGGCCCAGACTTTTCTGAGCGCTTGCGGGCTTCATTGCAGGCCGGTGAAGGCAATTTAGAGCAACTGAGCGCCGCAAGTGCGGGGGCTGGCTGGAGTCTGGCTCAAGTGAGCGCCACTGTGATTGCTGGCCTGGACGTGGGACGTGCGGTTTTAGCTGGCGTTGAAGCCGTTAAAGACCCTGAAAGTGACGAAAAGCTAGGGCAGGTCTTAAAGAGATCGGTCGTGGCCGGTTTCTCTTTGGCTTCGGCTCGACAAAACGCCAGCTGGGTACCCAGCGTGATGGCCCTGGGAACAGAATTGGTTCCCAATATGGCTTATACGTATGTGGCCCGCGAAGCGAGAAGCTATTATCACGGGCTATAGCGCAACAGCGCTTGAGATGCTACCCTGCTGATTTATGTTAAAATTCAGGCATGAGCCAAGCGCAAGAGTCGATTGCAAATATGCTTCAACTAGCCATGCAGTGGCACCAAACGGGTGATTTAGTAAAGGCTGAAGCTGCTTATAGGCAGATTTTGATCCAAAATCCAGAAAATGCTGACGTTTTGCATCTATTGGGTGTTTTATCCAGTCAAGCTGGCCGCCCTGATAGCGCTGTGGAATTGCTCTTGGCTGCTTTGCGTATTCGACCTCATCAGCCCGCCATTTTTAATGATTTGGCCAAAACTTATCGCATATTGGGGCATTGGCAAGCAGCCCGAGAAGCTTTTGAAGTCGCGATCGACTTGCAACCCCATTTTATCGATGCACGTAATAATTTAGGGGCTTTGCTACATGAGCATAACGACTCTGAGTCCGCACTGAGACACTTGCAAAAGGCTCTGGAACTGGACGCCAATCATCTGGAGAGTCACTATAATCTGGGTTGTGTATATCTTGACCAGAGTCAATTTAAACCCGCTATTCAGCATTTTGAACAGGTACTCAGACAGGCGCCTGAACACTATGGTGCTCACTATAATCTTGCCAATGCTCTGAAACAAGTGGGCGATTATACCTGGGCTATGGAGCATTATCAGCGTGTGATTGCAAGAATGCCAGAGACGGGATCGCACACGGCGCAGATCTTTTGTAGTGTCGCCAATACTTATCGCGACCAGGCCCAAATGGATGCTGCTATGGCTTATTATCAGCAAGCCTATCAGGCGGATCCGCAAGCTGTTTATCAGATTCTGCAGGCTACCCTGTTGCCACCGGTTTATCAATCAAAGCAAGACTTACAGCAATGGCGTAATCGTCTGGAGCAGAGCATAACTACTTTGGCGCAGCAGCCTCCAGTATTCAATGACCCGTATCAGGCGCAATTGCCGACCCTTTTTTATCTGGCTTATCAGGGGCAAAATGATCGGGACTTATTGATCAAAATGGCGAGTGTCTATCGCCTGAGTCTACCTAAAACTAGAGTGAGTGAGCCCGTCACTGACGGGCGCCCGCGTGTGGGTTTTGTCTCCCATTTTTTTTATGACCATTCAGTGAGTCATTATTATGGCGGCCTGTTTGGGATGCTTGAGGCTGCTGGTTTTGAGGTTCATCTTTTTGTATTGGCCAATACGCCTCGAGATCAGGTCACCCAATCACTTTGTGAGCGGGTCACAGCCAGTCATACGCTTCCGATGGATTTGTCCCTGGCGCGTCAGGAGATTAGTGCACAGGCTTTAAATTTGTTGATCTATACTGATATTGGTATGGAAGCCTTTTCTTATTTTTTGGCAATGACCCGTCTGGCTCCGATTCAGGCTGTCCTGGCCGGGCACCCCAGCACAAGTGGAATTCCAACTCTGGATTATTATCTCTCTTCGCAATGGTTTGAACCGCCAGAAGCTGCAGCACATTATTCAGAAACTCTGGTTAGATTAAATGGGATGCCTGCCGACTATCAGCCACCTCAACCTCCACCAGAAGCTGCTCGTGCTGATTTTGGTCTATCTGAAAATGATCATGTTTACCTTTGCCCGATGATGCTCTATAAAGTGCACCCTGATTTTGATCATGCCGTAGTGGGAATTCTCCAGCGCGATGCTCAGGCTGTGATCGTGTTTTATTACTCTCCGGCAACGCAGCTGCACAGGGTCTTGCGCGAGCGCTGGGCGAAGCAGTTGACGCCTGAACAAGGTCAGCGAATCCAATTTTGGCCATGGGCTGAAAGAGAACGCTTTTATCAGGCTATTTTAATGTCGGATGTCATCCTGGATACCTTCCATTTTAGTGGCGTCAATACCGCTTTGATTGTTCTGGGGCTAGGCAAAGTCATGCTGACCTGGCCATCGTCATTTATGCGTGGACGCTTTTGTGCCGGGCTTTATGATTATTTAGGCTTGAAGGGGGCTATCGCTCCCACTCAGGATGCCTATATTGACCTGGCCTGCCAGCTGGGGACGGATGCACAGGTCCGTTTACAAGTGGAGACCGAGATTCAAGCCCGCTCTTCAGCTTTGTTTTCTCAGCAATCGGGTTTGCAAGCCTTGAGCGAGTGGATTCGAGAACAAGTCAATGTTTGAGTGCGACTATGCTAAACTCGTTGAGCTATGTAGCTTTGCGGGCTACAGAGAGATATTTTAAAGAGGTCTAAACATGTCACCATCACACTACTTTCAAGCCCTGGTTATATCTGAGCAAGATGGCCAATTTCAGACACAGCTGCAAAATCGCAGCTTTGAAATCTTGCCTGCACAGCAGGTACGCATTCAGGTGCATTATTCTGCCCTCAATTACAAAGACGCATTATCCTCTCAGGGCAATCGGGGGGTGACCCGAAATTACCCGCATACTCCAGGCATTGATGCGGCGGGTATCGTTGTGCAAAGCCATTCAGAACAAGTGGCTGTTGGCGATGCCGTGATTGTCACCTCTTATGACCTGGGCATGAATACAGCGGGCGGGCTGGCTGAGTTTATTGATGTGCCTGCTGACTGGGTCGTCCCCTTACCGACTGGCTTAAGTTTAAGAGATTCTATGATTCTGGGGACTGCTGGTCTGACGGCGGGCTTGGCTTTTGACAAATTGCAACGCTGCGGCTTGACTCCTGAGCAAGGGCCAGTACTGGTCACCGGAGCCAGTGGGGGAGTGGGCTCATTGTCGGTCGCTTTATTAGCACAGCAAGGCTTTGAAGTCTGGGCTGTCAGTGGCAAGCCTGATCTCTATGATTGGCTCAAAGGCCTCGGCGCCAGTCAATGTCTTGCGCGTGATGCCGTTCAGGCCCCTCTCGATAAGCCTATATTACGCCCCCGTTGGGCCGGAGCGATCGATACGGTTGGCGGTCAGATGCTGTCTTCATTGGTGCGAGCGTGTGATAAAGAAGGTGTGATTGCCGTCTGTGGTCTGGTCGGCTCAGCTGATCTCCCTTTGACGGTCTTTCCGTTTATTCTGAATGGCATTCATCTGGTCGGCGTTGATTCTGCTCAGGTCAAGATGGCCCAGCGTCAAAAAATCTGGCAGTACTGGGCCAATGATTGGACTGTGCCTGACCTGGGGCAATATCTAGAAACCCTGAGCCTGGAGCAAGTTCCAGCAGCACTTGAACAGATGCTGGCTGGTCAAAGTCAGGGCAAAAAACTCGTGCAAATAAGCCATGCAACGTAATTTATTGGCAGAGATGCGGGCCTATTTCCCGCCGGAAGTATTTCAAACCTTGCAGGATTTAGGTCAGCGAGCCAGCAAGCAAGGCATTGAACTCAATTTAATTGGTGGCTCAGTCAGAGATATGTTGCTTCCCCACCGCAGTTTCGACTGGGATATTGACCTGGTGAGTGAAAGTCCTAAAATAGTTGCTTTTGCTAACCAGTTGCACCAGCAATGGGGAGGAGAGTATCAAGCTTTCCCCCAATACCAGACTGCTACTTTGCGTTTGGGTGATCTTGACCTTGACTTTGCGACCGCACGGACCGAAGTTTATGCGTCGCCGGGGGCTAAGCCTGAGGTGAGTCCAAGCACTTTAGATGCTGACTTGATTCGCCGAGATTTTAGTATTAATGCCATGGCGTTGGCTTTGTCACCTGCTACTTTTGCTGATTTATGGGATCCTTTTCAGGGCTATCAAGATCTGCAAGCCAAGAGCTTGCGGGCCTTGCATGCCCAGAAATTTTTAGAGGATCCCGTGCGTGCCTGGCGAGCGGTGCGTTTGTCCCTGGCTCTGGGTTTTGACCTGGAACTGCAAACTGCTCAGGATCTTAAAGAAGTCATGTTCTCAGGTTATTTTGATGGTTTTTTCTCTGAGCGCATACGGCGCGAATTGAACAAAGTCTTAGGCAAGCCTCAGCCCCTGCTTTATTTGCAAACAGCCAATCAATACGGTGTTTTACGCTGCCTCGATCCAGGTGATTTTTGGGACTCAGCGCTGGAGTTATTTTTGCAAAGGGTGCCCGATTACGCTGGCTTTTTTACAGACTGTGAGCGCGCTGAAGTTTATTTGTATGGGATTTTCTGGGCGCTGTCTACCGATTATCAAAAAAAGCTATTGCCTCAATTATTTCTAAGCAAAGCCGAGGCTCAAGGCTTAAAGGGTTTATTGTTAATGGACTTGCTAGTTTCAGCCTGGACAGGGCTGGCTCGAAGTGAGGTCTACCAGCGTCTGCATGGCTTGCCTGAAACGATCTTGTGGACGCTTTTGGCTTTGCCCCTGGCAGAGCCAGTACACAAGGCAATTTTGATGTATGTGCAGCAGGATCGTTTCATTCAGACTCGGATATCAGGTAAACTCTTATTAAAATACCTGTCTGCGGGTCCTGGCATCAAGCGTATTCTGTGGCAAGTTCAGGCCGCCCGTATTGACCAGCAGATACAGACCCTGGAAGAGGAGACAGCCCTGGCTTTAAGCCTGGCTGAACAAGAAAAAGATGTTAACCAATCCTGATCCTTTTTATTTAATGATTTTGATCCCGTTGTTTATTATTTCGATTGGCTTTCATGAAGCCGCTCATGCGTATGCCGTCAATTATTTTGGCGACGATACCCCCCGCCTGCAAGGGCGCCTGACCCTGAATCCGCTGGCCCATTTGGATATGTTTGGCTCGATTATGTTGCTGATGATTGGTTTTGGCTGGGGTAAATCGGTTGAGTACAATCCCAATGCTCTTAAAAACGATCGTCTAAGTCGCGCTACCATGGAACAAATCATTGCGGCTGCCGGGCCGATGGCCAATTTTGCTTTGGCTTTTGTCAGTGTGGCTGGCTTATCGGCGATTGTTTTTACGGGCTCTTTGACTTTTTTAGCTGAGGCTTTCTTAATGTCAGCCAGCCTCAATCTCTTGCTGATGTTTTTAAATTTAATCCCAATCCCTCCTTTGGATGGCAGCAAAGTGATTCGGCCTTTTTTACCTTCCCCTTTGTTGCAGCATTATGATGGACTGGCACCCTATGGTTCAATTCTTTTACTGGCATTGTTCTTTTTACCGGGTATCAGCCCAGTCTTTATGAGCGGTTTGCATAGCTTGAGCAGTGGTACTTTGATGCAAATGGGTAGAATACTTGGTATGGGTGCTTTCTTTGGGGCTTAACTTTGTTAAATCTTCAATAAATCTTAATCTGAGTTCACAAGATCAAAGCAGATTTAGGGGATATTATGATCAAGAGAAACATCTAATGAGGTTTAGTTCAAATGGGTAATATTTCCAATCTTCAAAGCGGCCAATCTTTTAAAGTGATCCAAAAAATCGAAAAAAAGGACTCCAACGCCGCCAATGTAGCGATTACCGATACGAATAAATTTTTGAGCAAAACCTCTCAGGCCGAAATTGGCCGCGTCAAATCAACCTTTGCAGATCGCTATAGCGAAAATGGCAAAGTTGAATTGCGCATCGAAGATACAAGCGGCATGGCCGTGATTCAGGGTAGCAAAATCAGCCTGGATGAAATGCTTCAGCAAGGTGGCACCCTGGCTAAATTTGCCGCCGAACTGAAATCTTTTGATGCTAACAAAGACAATCATATTACCGAAGACGAGCTCTTTACTTCCTGGGGTGAGCACCTGACCCAATCGGCAGTCACTGTTGGCGGCTCTGCTGCCGCTGGTTTTGGTACTGGCTCTACGATTGTCGCCATTGGCGGCACGATAGCCCTTCCGGGTCTGGGTACAGCAGCCGGCTGGTTGGCCGGTGGTGGCATGGGTGCTCTGGTTGCAGGGGGTGGCGCTGCTATCTGGGAAGGTTTCCGCACCGTCGGCTATGCTATGAATGATAATTATGACGCCCCTTCCTGGGCACGTTAAGCTGAAAAGCTAAAACAATTGATTCAAAAAAGCAGGCTGCGGCCTGCTTTTTGTTGTCTAAAAACAGTTGAGTCAGCCTTGATTTTGTTTTGTCAGTGCTTTGTTTTATGCTGGATGCGATCCAGATCTGGTCGGGCTAAGGTAAACTAAGCGTATGTCACTGTGTGCAGAAGTCCTGATTGAATCGCTACCAACTGGCGTAGGTCGAGATATCTATACCTATGCTATTCCAGATCGATTGGGCTCTCAGGTTCAGGCGGGTACAGAAGTCTCGGTGCCCTTTGGCTCTCAAACCAAAATTGGTTATATCATTGATTTACACGATCAAAAACAGGACCAAAAACTCAAATCGATTTACGATGTCACCGGGCAGCAACGCCTGGATCCCGGCTATCTCAAATGGCTGAAACTGATTGCGCGCTATTATCTGGTTCCTTTGAGTCAGGTGGTGGGCCTGGCTATTCCCCGTCGTTTAGGGGCAAAGGTACGCAATCTGGTGCGACCCTTGCCTGATGCTGCGCAATTTTTTGCGGCCGTACAGCGGGAATTCAAGCAGGATGTGGAGCTTCAGGGTTTTGCTTCCTATTTAATTTCTTCGGCGCCACAATACAAAACCAAACTGAGTTGCAAGCGTCAGTTTGGACAGAAAAAATCTAATGACTGGCTTAAAAAACTGCAAAAGCTTGACTGGCTTGAAATCTATGCAGAAGTGCAGCAGCAGAGCGAGTCCAAAACCCAGCTGGTGCTGACGTTTCTCGCTGAGCCAGATGAATTGTCTCAAAGGCAGCAGGCACTTTTAGATGCCTTGCAAGCCGAAGGGGGCTATGCTTTACTCAGCGATTTTTGCAAAAAACATCAGACGTCCCCTACTACTTTGCGCCGGCTTGAATCTCAGGGAGCTCTAAGTATTCAGTCAGAGCGAATCATGCGCCGTCCCCAGGATGAAGCAGATCAGGGCAAGGCTTTACAGCAGTTGACTGACTTGCAGCAAGGCGTTTTACAGGCGGTCTTACAAGAGCTAGCGCAACCTTCTGGACGACCGGTTTTATTGCACGGCGTGACAGGTTCTGGCAAAACAGAAATTTATCTGCATGCTTTACAACAAGTCGTCAACCAGGGCCAAACGGGTATGTTTCTGGTGCCTGAAATTGCCCTGACCCCTCAGATGCTAAGGCGTTGCCGGGCTGTTTTTGGTGAGCAAGTGGCTGTCTTGCATTCCGAGTTATCAGCAGGTGAGCACCTTGATGAATGGGAGCGTATCCGCAATGGTACCGCACGGGTGGTACTGGGGGCTCGCTCGGCTATTTTTGCGCCTTTAAAGCATTTACATCTGATTATCTTAGACGAGGAGCATGAAAACTCTTATAAACAGGATAATTTTATTCGCTATGATGCGCGGACACTGGCCTGGATGCGGATGTATCTCAACCAGGGCGTGGTGCTTTATGGCTCAGCCACTCCCCGGATTGAAAGCTATTTTCATGCTCAGGAAGGTCGCTTTTTATACTTGCAATTGCCAGAGCGGGTCTATGCTCGTCCGATGCCGCCGGTGCATATTATTGATATGCGTCTGGAGCAAGGGCGTGGTAATTATGGCGCCTTTAGCCAGGCACTCAAACATGCGATCGAGCAAACCCTGGCCCGAGAAGAGCAAATCATCTTGCTATTGAATCGACGGGGTTATGCCAGTTCCTGGTTGTGTCGCAGCTGTGGCGATGCCGTGCAATGTCCTCTGTGCTCGGTATCTTTAACGTATCATCGTTTTGAATCGGTTTTGAAATGCCATTATTGTGATTATCGTTTGTCTCGCTTGCCTGAGCGCTGCCCCACTTGCCAGAGTGAGCATATTCAGGGCTTTGGTCTGGGGACCCAAAAGCTAGAGGAGCTAACGAACAAACTCTTCCCTACAGCACGGGTTTTGCGCATGGATCGGGACACCACCAGCCAGAAGTCTTCTCATCTGCGCTTGCTCGACAGTTTTGGCAAAGGTGAGGCCGATATCTTGATTGGTACCCAAATGGTCGCCAAAGGCCTCGATTTTCCGCGGGTAACTCTGGTGGGTATTTTGGCCGCTGATCTGGCGTTGAACCTGCCTGATTTTCGGGCTGGAGAACGCACATTCCAGCTCTTAACCCAGGCTGCTGGCCGCGCCGGACGTAGCGATTTACCCGGGCAAATATTTTTGCAAACTTATGCGCCAGAGCACCCGGCTATTGTGCATTCTATTGCTCACGATTACCCCAGTTTTTACGAGGAAGAGATTGATGCGCGTAGGAGCTTGTTCTACCCACCTTTTGGGACATTAGTGCGCCTGATTTTTGCTGATCCCCATAAAGCGCAATTACAAGCTGTGGCCGATCGCTTTTGTGAAGACTTGCTGCGCCAGGCTGACAGTAATCTGATTATACTGGGTCCTGTCGAAGCGCCGATTGCACGTATGCAGTCCCTGTACCGAGTACATGCCTTGCTAAAACACCCGGATATTCGTGAGATCAAACCACTCCTGAAATCGTTGTTTTTAACGTATCGTACGCAAATTCAGCGTTTTCATTTAGATATTGATCCCTATAGTATGCTCTGATGCGAGCTGGAATCACTGTTGCTTTTGCCACCCGCAGCTATTCTCCGCGTATCGGTCGCTATATTCAACATCTAAAGCAAAGTGCAGGGTTGAGCCAAATTGAGTTTTTGGTTCAAATTAATCCTGGCAGGCAGAGTCTGGCGAGTGTTTATAATCAATTTTTGGTACGCGCTCGCTTTGATGTGGTCTGTCTGCTGCATGATGACCTGCGCTTTGAGCGCAATTCTCATTGGGCGGCCCAGGTATTACAAGCGTTTCGAGGGGATGACTATGCCATCTTGTCGGCTGCTGGCTCTGTCTCTTTGGACGAAATGGGGGTGTATTGGCTGCCCTCGACACATATGCTGGGCCGGGTCAACCATCTTTTACCGCAACAAAAGTATCTTTCAGATTACTCAGGTGTTTTTTTAGAGCCCTTGCCCGCTTTGGTCCTGGATGGTTTGTTTTTGGCTGTGCATCGCCAGCGACTGGCAGCCGGTTTTGATGAAGCATTAAAGGGTTTTCATTTTTACGACATCGCCTTGAGTCTGATGCAATCTCAAGCGCATCAGCAAGGCCAGGCTGCGGCTTGTGGTGTACTGACCCGTCTGGGGATAAGCCATGCCTCGGCGGGTACCCCAGATCGCCATTATGAATCTGCCCGACAGGCTTTTCTCAGGCGTTATCATCAGTGCTTACCTGCTTATCTCCAGCCTGAACTCAAGCTTAGTCCTTTGCCGCAACGGGCCTTGCCTACTGAGCTGGTGATCATACTCTGGGACTCCAACCCAGAGATGAATTTAGATTCGGTTTGGCCGGACTGGCCTGAGTCTCCCGTCTTCTTTTTTTCGCCACGGCCAACTTCTTCTGTCTGGCCCTCGAACTTGACGCATATTCAGATTTCGGCTGATGCTGGCTGGCAATCCTTAAATGCTCATATCTTGAGCCTCTTACAGAATGTAACCGTGCAGTCGGTGATTTTTTGGGAGACACGGGTGCAAGCTTTGCAGTCTGATCTGATTCCGGCTATGCAGCAGCGTTTGTTACAAAACCCGGATCTTGGCAGCCTGGGCTTGCGCTTACATTATGCTGATTCTCATTTACTGTATTGCAATGGTTTAGGTTTGTTAGAGGCCGAAGGTGTTTACCATATTGTGCAGCGGGGCATGCATCGGCCTTATGCTTATTCTTTAAAATCAGAGCCTGTGGTGGCTAATATAGCCTCGGCGCTGATGACAGACCGGCAGCTTTTTGTAGATAACGGGGGCTTTCAAGGTTCTGATGGCGTTCCTGGTTTGTTTTATGGCTTAAAGTTGGCTCAGCTGGGTTATCAGCATCAAGTCGACTCGCGCTGGGTGGCTTATTGGCATAATAACGATTTTGAAGTGTCTGACCCAGATGCTTATCAGCAATTTCAGCAAGAGCTGCAAGCGTCTTTAGGGCACTCAACACCTGCTTCCTGGCGTTATTTGCTGAAACGCCAAACTTAGCTTGAGAGAGCTGAACTGGGCTCGAAAGGGCTAATTCAGTGCTTGCTTGAGTTTGTCTAGATTTTGCTCGAGTACTTTCTGGCTGCCGGCGCTTAATTCTTTTGTTTCGCTAGTGAAGCTTTGCCACCATTTTTGGCCTTGCTGCTTAAGATCTAAATCTAGCTTGAAGTTTTGATCGAGGCTATCGAGACCGCCCTGAACACTTTGCTTGAGATCGGTATATATCGTCTTGGATTTGTTCTGGGCTAAGGCCCAAGAAATCTCAGTATGGGTTTCTAAAAAAGCATCCAGATCATCGAAGCCCGCTTTTTTAACGGTTTGCTCAAATTTGTCTCGCTCTGCTGGTGTGCTGAGTTTTAACTTTTCTAGGTGCTGATTTTTGATCTCTGAAACCACTACAATGTATTGGTTTAATTTTTGTTCGCTCAAGTCGATTTGCTCTGATTGACAGGCTGAAACAAATAAACTGAGCCATAAGCAGATCAAAACTCCAATTTTTTGCATATGAATACCTCTTTCGCTTAGTTTAAAAAAAAACAAATCAAAATCGCCGATTAATGATATCAAAATTAGATTAAAATTTGGGCTGATTTGATTAAGCCCAGGCTGTTTTAGGCTTGATCCCTTCAGCTTTCAGCCAAGATGCAACGCCGTGCTAAAAAAGCCGTGCTATACTGTATGGAAGTAAGTCATTGTCAGAATAAAGCAGATTTATGACCAATGATAAGAGACAGTTTTTTCAGACTGTTTCTAATAGCCGAGGACACGATGGAGGGTAACCAATGGCGTCAATTATGATCGTAGATGACTCTAGCGTCACACGTAAGGTCATCAAAAAACACATTAAGAGCGGTCCCTATGCCAATGCTGAGCTGTTTGAAGCTCCCAATGGTGAGCAAGCGCTTGAAAATGTAAAGGGCGGTTTAAAAGTCGACGTAATTTTGTCTGACTGGAATATGCCCAAAATGAACGGACTCGAGTTTGTTCGGGGTGTGCGCGCACACGAAGCTGCCACCGGTGTCGAAGCGCCTGTTAAAGTCATTATGATTACGACTGAAGGAACCATCGACAAAGTAACTGCAGCTATGGAGTCCGGAGTGAATGAATACATTGTGAAACCCTTTACCGCAGACACCTTAACCAAAACCCTTAAAAAGGTTCTACCTCTTCGGGTTTAATGGAGCAAAAACTGAATCGGGCGATGTTCAGTGCTGTAGGCAGCTTACTGGATACAATGATCCCTGTTTCATATAGCTTAGCTCAGGACGCTTCATTGCAGCCAGGACCTCACCTTTTGGGGAGCATCCAGGTTCAGGGGAGAATGCTGGGCTCTTTGGTGATTGCCTTGCCTACCCCGCTAGCCATTTTCATGACGGGGCGTATGTTAGATGAAGTGATTGACGAAGTCAATGACGATGTTTATGAGATGGTCGCCGAAATGATTAATATTGTCGCTGGGGGTGTGAAAACTACCTTTTCTGAATCTAATCACGAGGCGTTTTTATTGGGCTTACCACAGGTTTTAGAACTTCCCCATGCGCCTCCCAGTCAATTTTCTAGCTTTGGGATTACCGTGCCAGTTTCAACAGAGGCAGGCACGTTTTTAGTGATGTCCAATCTTCAAGTGTCTCAATTGACATGAGGGAATCTGGCGCTAGCATTTCGGAGCCCCTGTATAATCAAATGCAAGTGGTCTCCTTTCGCTTGTACAAAGAAATTTACGCCTTGAATATTCTATATGTTCAAGAAATTATTAAACCTTTGTCTGTCACGCATGTCCCTCTTGCTTCTCCCTGGATTGCAGGGGTAATCAATCTCAGAGGGCAGATTATTCCCTTAATTTATTTATCCCGACGCCTGGGTTTAGAGCAGGCGACTTATCAGAGAGATACACGCTTTGTGATTGTGCGCTCGCGTGAGCAAAGTGTTGGCTTTGTTGTTGACGAAGTACTTGAAGTGCTTCGGCTCAATGCCGATAAAACCGAGCCTCCTCCCGGTCATTTAGACTACCGTGAGTATATTCACACAGTGTCTAAGCAGGAAAGAGGCATGGTTATGGTTCTAGACCTAAATAAAATACTTTATCATCATCCACAGGCACGCACTGACGTTTTAGAGGAGGCCTTATGAGAATTTATGCCAAATTACTGATTGGCTATATCATCAGTAGTATTACGCTTTTACTGGTTCTTTTTATTTCCCTGAGTAGCAAAAACGCTGCCCATGGCAGACTTGACCAATTATATAATGCGATCGAAGTCCCTTCTCAGGGAATTCAAGATCTTTATTTGAAAGGACAAGCCAGCCAAACAACGGATTATCTGCTGATTATTGTTTGCCTGGTAGGCTTGATTTTGGCGGGTGCTTATACTATTTGGCAAGTTCGCAAAATCACTTTGTCTCTCAAAGAAGTTAACCAGGTCGCGACTTCGATCGCTGGGGGTTATCTTAACCGTACTGCGACAGTCAATACCCGTGATGAATTTGCTGAACTGGCCTATTCTTTTAACGAAATGACCCATAATTTGAACGAGAAATTTGGGCGTATTCTCGAAACCTCTAATAAGACAGCGCAATCTTCAAGTGAGATTCAAGATCTTTCCAAAGAAACCGCAGAAGGTGCTGCTAAGCAAGCGGCTTCAATTACCGAAGTTTCAGGCTTTATGGAGCAAGTCAGCCATTCCGTTAAAGGGATTGATGGTCAGGCCGAAGCTTTGGCTTCACTTGTGGGTGATACGATGGTTCAAATTGAGCAAGTGGCTCAAAATCTATCCAGTTCGATTGTTAGTATTCAGCTTTTATCAGAAGCCAGTGACCAGGTCTCTGATGTGGTGAGTCAAAACTTTCAGGCTTTTGATGAGATCAAAGCCAGTGCTGAATATATCTCTGAAGGCACCAATGCGACCTCAGCGGCGATTAATCAGCTTTCGACCAGTTTTTCTGAAGTCTCTAGCAGTTTGCAAGAAGGCGCACGTCTGTCACTAGATATGCAATCGGTTGCTTTTGAGGGCAGTAAAGCGGTTCAAGAGACGATTTCTGGCATTAATCATGTCAAAGAAGTGGTTGAAGAAGCATCTAAAGTCATTGAGCATCTGGGCTCAAGTACCCAAAAAATTGGTGAGATCATTAATGTGATTGACGATATTTCTGATCAGACCAATTTGCTGGCCTTGAATGCGGCGATTGAGGCGGCGCGTGCCGGTGAGCATGGCAAAGGCTTTGCCGTTGTTGCTGATGAAGTTCGCAAATTGGCTGAGCGCTCAAGCAAGGCTACCAAAGAGATTTCGGAGTTGATTCGCAATATTCAGGCTGAAGCAGACGGAGCTGTGAAAACGGTTCAGGGCGGCGTGCATCAGGCTGAAGAAGGCGCACGTCTGGCGACTGAAACTGGCGGTAAGATTAATCAGGTTATTAAAGGCGTCGAAACCACTGTAAATCTGATTGAACAAATTAAAGTCGGGGCAGAAGAACAAGCTCAGGCTTCTCAACATATTGCTCACCGTGCTGAAGAAATGAGCGTGCAGGTGGGTAAAGTGACCGAAGCGGTCAAAGCCCAGGCTGACAATACAGAGTCTGTCGTGCAAACGATAGAGCAAGTTCGCCAGATGATTAAGCAGATGGTGGATGCAACCCAAAGCCAGGAAGAAAGCAATCAACAGATTGTCCAGGCGGCAACCAAGATCAATGAGGCTTCTCAAGTTATTCGCCAGGGAACAGCTCAGCAGGTTACCTCAATTGAGCGGATTACTTCAGCGATTATTCAGGTCGAGCAAATTGCTCAGGACAATGAGCGTATTTCTCATCTGACCTCTGACTCTGCTCAGGCCGTTGCTGAATACGGGGAAGAACTACGGGAGATGGTGCAGGAGTTTCACCTGGCTCCAGTGGCTAACCAAAGTCGTAAAAAATATATTAGCCAACTTAAAGGATCCGGTAGTGTTAAAACCGCTCGTTTAGGTGGGATGTTAAATAGTGGGAGTTAGGGCTCTTGTTCTCAACCCTTCTTCAAGAGTGTTATTATACAGAACAAAGTTAATTTTTAGGAAAAAGTTTTAAACGAGGTTTTCATGGCTATTCTTCTCGATGCACAGACACGCGTTTTGGTTCAAGGTATCACTGGACGCGATGGCTCTTTTCACACCCAACAGATGGTGGAGTATGGTACACAGGTGGTTGCTGGTGTCACGCCGGGCAAACGTGGCCAGGAAGTACACGGCGTTCCTGTTTTTAATACAGTTCAAGAAGCTGTAAATGAAACCCATGCGAATTGCTCGATCATTTTTGTTCCTCCTCGCTTTGCAGCTGATGCCATTATGGAAGCAGCCGATGCGGGTGTTGCTCTAATAATTTGTATTACCGAAGGCGTTCCAGTACAAGATATGACGACTGTCTATGCTTATGTGGCTAAATCAGGCTCACGTCTGATAGGACCGAACTGCCCTGGCTTAATTTCTCCTGGTGCTGCTAAAGTAGGCATTATGCCTGGACATATCCATCAACCCGGTAAAATTGGCGTGATTTCACGCAGTGGTACTTTAACCTATGAATTGGTATACCAATTGACTCAAGCGGGCATGGGGCAATCTACCTGTGTCGGTATCGGTGGCGATCCGATCATCGGAACCAAGTACATCGACCTGCTTGAGCTATATGAAGCAGATCCGGATACCGAAGCGATTGTTTTGATTGGCGAAATTGGCGGCAACGATGAAGAGTTGGCTGCTGAATATATCGCAAAACATGTCAGTAAGCCTGTCGTGAGCTTTATCTCTGGTCGTACAGCCCCTCCTGGCAAACGAATGGGTCATGCGGGTGCTATTATTTCTGGTAGCAGCGGTACGGCTGAGGCCAAGATTGAAGCTCTGAATGCAGCGGGTGTGCCCGTGGCTGAAACGCCAGCTGATGTCGTTGGCTTGTTGAAAGAAAAACTGGCGGCTAAATCAAGTATCCTGGCTTAAGAGCCCTGCCCTTGAGTCAGAGCAATACTATGTTAAGCGATGCTTTAAATCTGGAAAGGGACCCTTTTCGGGTTCCTTTAGTTCTGGTGTTTGCTACTTCGGATACTTCTTTTCGAATCTTACAGAAGTCCCTTGGACACCGTGAAGATTTTGAATTGCGCTGGCACAGTGAGACGATCGAGGCCTTAGCTGATATTTTTATGCAAAAGCCAGACCTTCTGATTATTTTTCAAGAGAAAAATGAAGAAAGTCTGGCTTTTTTGCAGTTAGTTAGAAATCGCAAAGCGTGTCGGGGTATACCTGTTTTTGTGGTTTTCCCTCAGGTTCAACGCTTTGCGCTGCGCTGGGGAGGCAATCGCTTTAATATATTGGAGCGTTTTGTGACTCCAATTGACCATCAGCGATTGATTCAGCGTACGCGGGAAACTATTGGTCTGTAGTTGCCCTTATGCTTATTTGTTTGCCAGCGATGGGTTGGCTTCAGGTGGAACTGACTGGATGCGTTCCAGGCCTTCTTTTGCGTTGGCGTTTTCTGGATCCATTAACATAATCTGTTGATAGACTTCCTGAGCTTGTTCAAGCTGTCCTTGTTCTTCATACAAAACAGCGCAGAGTTCGTACACTTGAAGCGTATCAACCCCTTCTTCAATGGCATGCTCTAAGAGTTCCAGTGCTTCTTTGTGGTTCCCTGTTTCAATGTAGATAATCCCCAGGCGGACATAAGGGGTGACTAAGTCAGGGGATTCTGTGAGTAAGCGTTTTAATTCATGCTCTGCTGAATCGTAGCGTCCCATACGCCGGTAAACCTCGGACAAGAGTATCTTTGATTCTACATGCTCAGGGTTTAAGCGCAGAGCGCACAGAATATTGGCCATTGCTGGATAGTATTCGTTTTGCTCCATGTAAATTGAGCCCACCATAAACAAGGCCTGAAAGAGTTGGCCATTTACTTTTAAAGCGCGCTCAAAAGATTGCCGGGCTTTTTCTAGTTGAGAAATTTGCCCATAGAGAATCCCTAAATTTAGATGCACATCGGTATTACGTGGATCTAATTGAACCGCTTTGGTGTAAATTTGTTCAGACTTGACGATATTTCCCGTGACAAAGTAAGCGCTGCCTAAGTTTAAATAAGCATGGAACATACGATCATCGAGCGAGATCGCTTTTTCTAAATGTTGAATTGCATAGTGGGGCTTTTGCCGTACCAATTCAATCATGCCAAGGTTGCAATACGCAGCAGCTGAATCAGGCTGCTGCGTAATCACAGATTCGAATATTTCTTGTGCTTGATCTAATTTTTGCTCATGTAAGGCTTGTACCCCACTATGAATTAGCTCAGCAAGATCAGCGCTAGTCATCAGCCTAGCTGTGTATTAAAAGTAGGATTTGCAATAGATTCCCCTACTTTCATAGCGGATGGCTTTTGTTCTAATTTCATCGCATCCTGGTCTTTTTGTTCTTGCATTTTCTTTTGAATAGCATTCAACTCTTTGCTTAATCCATCAATGATATCTTTGAATTGAGCAAAAAGTTCGTCAACACTCACTGGGTCAGCTGTAGGAGCCAGATTGAGGGTGTCTTCTAATTGGTTCGCTTTGGAGATCAGGGCATTCACTCTGGCTGAAATTTGAGCGGCTTGTTTTTGTAGGTCCGCTAAATTTTCATCAGGACTAGCCGATTGTTGACTATTGATTATCTGTCCTAATTGGGCGAAGACCTGGCTTGCTTCAGGAGAAAGCGCGCTCTGGTTTGCCTGAGCTGGCTGTTGCTGAGCCGATTGGTTGACCTGTTGTTGTGCCTGGGCCAATTGATTGGCCGCCTGATTGATTTTCGTGATTTCGCTTAAACTCATAAAATTCCTCCTTAAGATTTAGCAATCAATTTATCCTGATTCAGGACAATTGCTTGTTTGTTTTGATCAAAGTACATTGTGATGGCTCCCTCCATGCTTGAGCCACTTGGTAAATTCGCCTGGCCACTAATGGCCAGCTTATCCAGATTGCTGAGCATGCCCAGTTTAAAGATATCTCGATATTTTTGTTGGTTAATCATACCAATAATCATTTCAATAAAGCTATTGGCAGTTTTATAAGAGGTGCCGGTCGAGCTGGGATCGCTCGATAACTTTAATAGTTTATTGCTAGTATCGCCAGCCACCGTAGCAGGCACCAATCGGGTTTGCCAACGACTTTGAGCTTTGACGGTGTTCGGTCGTGTCATCTCGGAATTGTACTTAACGTCTGGTGGGATTGTATTCCCATTGAGCAGGACGTCAGAATAGCCGGTGATGACTCTGGAGTTAAGTACAGCATTGACCTCGTTGCTGTTGCCAAGAGCGGAGACAGGAGCAGCGGTAATCCGAATGCCTTCATCGAAGTTGGTATTACCTAAGGCCGTTTGGAAGGTACCATCAGAGGCTTGAATCGTGATGGTGTTCAGGCCCTGGCGTACATAGCTGCCGTTGGTGCCTCCGGCAAAAGTAGGGATCCCATTATCGGTTAAATTTATCTGATAATTGACGGTTCCCTGGGTGATGCCACCATTTGACACGAAGCTCACAAATGATGTGCCTGCGAGCACCTCTTGCCCATTAATAAAGATTTTGGGCACCTGAGGGGGTGACGCTAAATCATTGTAATGCACGCCTTTAAGTTGAAGGTTAATAGTCAT
The DNA here is from genome assembly GCA_037968875.1 of Candidatus Sericytochromatia bacterium. Taxonomy (GTDB): domain Bacteria; phylum Cyanobacteriota; class Sericytochromatia; order UBA7694; family UBA7694; genus JBBKWI01. The sequence continues at coordinate 19,421 of JBBKWI010000027.1, forward strand.
CGGTTTAACAGCATAGGTCGGTCGCCGGACGCCGGTAGGATCTGTTACCCAGCTAGCTGCTGGTTGCAATTGCATAAAGTCATCCAGACCCAGATCAAAAGTGTTTCGCGCTTGCAATAATTGCTGAAAGCCGTTCTCGCGGCCATAGCCTAGAGAGGGTGCTATATCTGTGTCTGGTCGGCTATAAAGGGTGTCTGCAACATGAGGGAACCAGATAAATCCGTTAGCTGGATCTTGTGGATTTGCTGCGGCTGCTGCCGCTCCGGGGTTAACCAGGAGTTCAGCCTGATGCCAATCTGTGGGGACGCTGTTGGCAGCATCAATTTCCATTTCTGTTGGGCCCGTATACTGAACAATATTTCGGTTCATTTGCAGAGAGCGCTGGACGCCTTCATATTTGCCGATTTCAAAATTACCCAGAATCGGAGAGGCTTGTTTCGAATCATTTCCAACCACATTTTGGCCGTTTACCGATAAGATTTTGTGTTGGCTTTGGATAAATTCGCCATTGAAAGAATTGTTCACATTACCTGTAGTACGGTTGATCTCAGACGTGTCGGGCGTAGCTGGGTTGTTATCGTGATCGGCGGTAACCAGATCGTAGTTTTTGGTGGCATCAATTGAGGTTGAACGCTTGATATCACCATAGACATAGAGACTGCCTGCAGCATCATCTCTTACATTACCAGGGGTGGCGCCTGCTGTAAGTTCAGGAATGTCAGTGCGCGTTTTATTATTAAACTCAACGGTTCGGGTCTCAACTTCGTAGTGATTAAAGAAGAGAGAGCTGCGGATGGCGCCTCTCTCATGAATTTCTTGATCTGTTGTTGACGTGGGGGGCGTTGTTCTATCTTCTGTTTCGTCCAGGCCCAGGGTTTGACCCATGTCTACTTTATGCCGGAAGGTGGTGCCTTCTTGGATATTAGAGTTTAGTAATTGGGTTATCCCTCCCGTATCAGTGCTTTTGCCAGCAAATTGAACTGTTTTGCCGTTAAGAGTACTTACGCCGGTTAATGTGCTGCCTGCAGTGCCATTGCTGATAAAGTAAGCAACTAGATCATCCCTATTGCCATCACCGTTGACGTCATAGACATCTTTAACTGCTTTAAAGGTATAGGTGCCTGACTGAAAGATTAAGTTCTCAACAATATGCACCCTGCCCGCATCGGTCTGCGCAGCACCATCTGCATACCAGCGCAGAGCTGAGTTTGCATCTGCTGTTGCATCAATCCAGGCTTTTTGACGGTTGATGACAGTTGGGTAGGTGGCGGTGGTGCCGGAACGTTCATGTTGATAGCCTTCGGTTGGGTTAAAGCTGGCCCATTTTAAGCGATTATCGGTTTCTGTATAGCCTTGTGGGTTTGCTGTCGGGTATACATTGGGGTTGTCTCTAAAATCGACCAATTTACCGTCGATCAGGTATTCAGTATCACCGGCTTCGTCAGAGTTGATCGTATGCCCGACAGCATAGGAATACTTAAATTCGCGAGGGGCAAAATTATAGAGATAGTTGACTGTGGACCAGAATCCTCCCGTTTTAAATGTGGTCGATGTCTGTTCAACTTTTTGATTAAAGTAAGTGGGGTCGCCAGGACCGCCCAGAACAGCTGAAGTGATACTATTAAGCAGCTCCAAAGATTGATTGAGTTCGGCAGGTTCAGGGGGATCATCTTCGATACGGACGGTTAAGTCAATATTGCCAGCCACATTGCCTGCTGCCGTAATGCGTTCCATTAGTGTTTTGAACTGGACTTGTGCTGCTGCGGCTCCGGCCCCCAATACACGTCCATAGCCATAATGTCCATCATCGGCTAAATCCGAACCGTTTAAGCGGTCTCTTGTTATGCTTGGCGAACGCCAAAGATTCAGTATATTCGTTGTATTATTGCCTAAATTGATATAATCAATAGGCAATTGGCTTAAAATATCTTGGGCTAAGCCCAGGTCTTCAAAGCCATTCTCGCCCAGGATACCCTGAATTAAGGTGGCCATATTGCTTCCATCGCGGCCATCCAATTTAACATCTGAGCGCAAATTGACGTCTGCTTTTTCGCCAATTTGTTGGGACATCGATACGTTAAGCAGATCAGTATAAGCTTCATTTAACGTTTTAGAGAGGTCATTCAATCGATTCTGCATTTTTGCGCGATGCTGATCAACAAAAGCGGTTTCGTATTGATAGTCAAGGGAAGATCGCAAAACAAAAGCTGCTTCTAAAGTGCTAGGTGTAAAGCTGCCACCGGCTATTGGTTTTGAACCAAAGTTTGAACGGGGATTTATATTCCCGGTTGAGATGATGGCCTGTCGGCCCACATTAAAAGCTGAAAAACTCATAGAAAGGATTCTCCTTAGTCTCAAAAACACGTGATGTTTTACGTATACTTCTACACGTTGATTATAGGGACAGCAAAACTGTGACTGGCTTAATTAGCCTGAGTTTTAATAAAACAAAAACAAGCTCTTAATAGAGTCAGCTCAGGAACCTATTCACGGCATATAAACTTCTTTTGCCAAAGCAATGAACGAAAACCGGGCCGGGAGTTTTTACTCCCAGCCCGGTTTCTGTCGTGGATTTGATAGCGCTTAGTTTTGCTTGATGTTGACAGGGCGCTTAAAGGCAAAGAACGAGCTGAGATAAATATCTGTCATTGCTCGACTTACATTTTTGAATTGGCTGCGAGAACCGAGATACCCGGGCACAACTTGCAAAGTCCCTGTACCGACGACCTCATCAGATTTCTCTTGTTCATAAGTACCTAAATTGACCGCCGCGGGCGTGCCTGCATTATCGGCTGCTGAACCGACCCTAAACTTCAAGCGGATTGAAGAGGTCGCAGAACCACCCATTGTCGCATTCGCTGAGGCAGTAATAAACATATCATCCAAAAATCCCATATTAAAGGCATCCCGGTATTCTTTAACCAGGTTGGCATTGGAGCCATCTGCTTTGACTCGCATATGGTTATACAGAACTTCGGTTAAAGCATTGGTCTGGTTTTCCGTGCTGGCTCCCAGTTGTTGCGCAGGATCATTTTGATCTACTGTCACGAGCTTCATACGCCCGCCGAAGACGGGGTTCAAGGCTTGTTCAGCACTTAAAGCAACTGTTGTGCCATCTGCTGAGGTGGCTTTAAAGTTGTAGTCATGACTGCGGTCATAATACTTTTGGCCGCCATGCATGGTCATTGTCACCTGACGGGTGGGATCGCGATCTATGCCGCCAGAGACGCTAAACTCGACAGCGTTATCAGTGGCCGTACCCTCGCTAATATAGCTTCCGAAGTATTTGTCTGCAAAGTAGCCTGTGCGGAAACTCTGCAAATTAAGAGGATTTGCTCCAGCGTAGCCTCTACCAATGATCCTATTATGTGAGCCGACGTAGCGATCAATATTGGTTTCAACAAGTGGAGCGTCTCCACTGATGCCATTGGCAAGATTGACGCTATTGTCATACTTTACTGTATTGGTGCGTACGTAGACCTCGTTAATGTCTCCAAGGCCCGTATCTTGCCAAAAACCTACTCGAATATTCCAATTATTATCGAAATAATTAGTCGCTCCAGCGTGGTTGCTGAGTTCATGGACCCGTTTGGTGCCATCAGGTCCATAGGATTCTGAGAAACCCTGACGACCGGCGCGGCCATCGGGACCTCTTAAATAGGGTTTGTAACGACGGGTATTGGCCATACCGTTAAGTACCTGGTTGGGTAGCTCAAAGGATCCCATTCCGAACTGTGCCAATTGCCCTAAGAAGCCAGATTTTCGGGTTTCTTCGAAGTCATACTCAAAGAGCTTACGTTCATCCTCAATGAAATCATAGCCTTCAGAGGTTAAGCTGCTGCTGGTGATTTTAGTTGAGGTGACAAAGCCTTCTTCATTTTGATCTCGTAAGAGCAGATCCCACATCAAAGCTTCATTGACATCTTCTTGAAAGCTTTGCAGCATAAAGTTAAGCACGGTGGTGCCCACCGTTGCAGCGGTGCTCTGGGGACCTTTAGCTCGGCCAGCCATCGTAAACAAAGTTTTGTTTAAAAACTTCATGAACTCTTTGCCTGTCATGGCCATAATACGCATGGTATCCATATTGGCAATTTCTTCATTTTGGTGAGCAGAAGACCAATATGAGTATTCAAGCTTATTCAGCTGAAACTGTGACATAAAGGCTGCCGTACTAAAGAAAGCACCAGTATCTAATTCTCGGGCTTCTGCTGCCATCATACTATGGCGGCGGGCATTGGCTCCACCCATTTCTCCCAAAAGACCGTCTGAAATAGTGCTGTAATTATTAATGGTATAGTCGTTCAAACCGATCATATCGACAGCTGTTTGAATTAAATCATTGACAGGTAGCAGACCAAAAAGGTCCGGCATATGTTCCAGGGTTTCAAAAGAAGGCTTTTCCGTAAAGCTGTATTCTCCACGCATGCCATAGGAGTCCATGGCGTAGCCGCCACTGGTAGCATAAGAGTATACCGAAACAGAATCTAAAACTTCATTCCTCATGGCTTGCAGATATTTGTGCATATAGTCAGTCAGGAGATCATAAGAAGCAGCCCCATAGGTTGTCATGGGAACATTAAGAAAGGAAAGTCCTGCTGGTGGCGGGATCGGGATCGGAATATTGAGATCCGCGTGAAAACCTGCGATACCCACATTCGGGAAAATACTCATATCATTAACGTTGCCACCGCCTAAGGACGCGAGTGCTGTTAAAGAAGATTTCATCGTTTGAAAGCCAATACCGGGCTCATTATTGCCGTTGGAATTTTCCATGAGCTCTTCGACTTTATAGATCGTACCGATGGCAGAAGTGTGCCCCCAGTAGATACCACCGAGACCCATGCCAATACCAGGAGGTGAAACAATAACGTTGCCGTACTTTTTGTCGCCATCAAAGTCTGAGATAGGGCTGGTTCCCTGGGAGTCTGAGCCGCCACCAACATGAAAGAATGGTCCCCCCAGTAGAGTATTGGCGTAATCGTCAACCCGACCCAGGCCAAATTTAGAGGCAAGCTTTTGCCACAACAAGCCATCAATAGCGGGAGTTAAAGTGACCAATGCATTGCCGACGACATCTCCAGAAGCATCATAAAACCAACCGGGAATGATCATTAAGTGAGAAGAAATCGTTTCGGCATCATATTTAACAGCGCCCGCACCGTCTGTTGTGTTTTGACCATTATTGGTATGACCGGGTACGTAATCCCATTGGCGCCCAACAAAGAGTTTGCTGACGTTGGCCAAAGAAGTCGCGTTATTCGGGATTTCAAAAAAGGTATCGTTAAGGGTTTTGACTCCATCCGCGCCCGCATTGATATTGGGTTGACCGCTACCTGCTGTGGTGCCGGTGCCACTTGATTCTGAAGCTCCGACAGGGATGGGGGTGAATAGTTCGCTGCTGCCGCCCAGTGAGCCGAATTGGCCGGGGCCGGGCACCGCTGGAGGAGGCAGAGTAGAAGGAGACGGCGCAGGTGGCGGTGCATTGGGCGGAGCTCCTGGCACACCACCGGCGGGATCTGCAGCCATTGCGAGGCGATCATAGACTATGCTGTAAACGCTGCCTTCGGCTCCTTTGGTCTGGGGTTGCCCTGGGCTTAGGTAGGCTGCACCATGCTGATAAGTCGTATTGATTGACTTGCCCACGACTTCGCCAAATTTGTTTGATGCGTCCGGCATAACGTAGTACGAGTAAGCCATGATATTGTCCATCATATTGCCTGTGCTGGGGGTTCCCGGAGGCATTGAAGGAGGTGAGCCTGGGGGGAGAGGTGCACCACCGCCACCAATTTGATCAAGTTGTGAGAACACCTGGTCCATAATTTCTTCATAGGACGTCGTTCTGGGAGGGGTTTTGGCAGCGTCGGAGATGTCAATATCTTTTTTGCCATCTTTATAGGCCTGATAGATGGCTTCTACCTGGGCTTCGCGCTTTTGGAGTTGGCGAGCTTCTCGCCAACTGTCTACAAAGCCAGCCTGGTAAACAGGGGTCACAGGTGCGCCGCCTTGTATGGCCTGGTCGGCTGCCGTAACATAATCTGAAGCCGGGCGTATCAAGCCTGGGTTTAAAGTAATGCCGGGGATCGCACTATTTGTCCCTGTGCTTTCAAAATATTTGTCGCTCGTAAACATATCCTGATTGGTGATGCCCACCGGATCATAGAATTTGGCGGTGGAGTCAATATACCAGAGACCGCTACCTACAGCGGTTTCGCTGAAATAACTAGAGGGAACTGATTTGCTTCCGCCGAAAGTTTCTAAAGCGTTTTTTTGAGTGAGCGTAAAGAGACCATCACCGCCAGCCGAGGCTGGCTCTGCAGGGGCCGGTGGAGCGGCAGGAATGGCGGCCACGGCTGCGTCTGCCGTTTGAATATATTGAGGCAATAGTGCGCGTACGCTGGCGTCTTTAGAGGTTCGCGCTGGTCGGCCTGTTAGTATGTCTGCTGACAAGTCAATATAGTAAGACTCACCGCTCGGATTTTGAGCCACAAAATTGGTCGTGTCGGTTGAAGGGGGAACATTCATTTTAATGGCAATATCGGTATACCAACTCGAATTAACACCATTGGTACTACTTGAGCTAGTGAGATCAATCGCTTGATCGCGCCAGAGATCATAATATTTGGCCGCCCCCTCGGTTTCTGAGCCGGTATCGTATTCTCCGTCATAAGCTGTGGTTCCTTCATAGCCACCTGTGCCCGGATTATACTTGTAGACTCTGCCATCGCCATCCAAATCATCAAACTCGTAATTAGCGCCCTTTTGGGCCAGGTATTTAGAGTTAACATAACGGCGAATATCATCGTATGCGTTGGCTTCGCCGGTGCTGTATTTAGTTGAGCCAGAGAACCATTCCGGGTGAACATACTTAGTGGTATCTACAGTAGTATCGGTAGGAATGACGGGCTCACCATTAATCTTGATGGCGCCTCCGCTGCCATCCTCAAAAATCTGTGTAGGGCTATCAGCGCTGATATCGTTATAATCACGGTTTGCACCGGGAGCCCACTCTTCATCAGGATTGAGAGGAGCGTAGATGCTATTTTCAAGCACCCGCGTATAAGCTCGGTTGAGTTTCTTTTTGAGTGCTTCGGCTCGTAAAAGTAAGACGGCTCGATATTCGCGGTACCAGGTTTCGGAATACTGGTTTTGAGCATCGTTATCAAAGACGCTACCGTATTCTGAGCTGGAGAGTTGATATAAACCCTGGGATCTATCGTTTAAGCGGATGAAATTGCCGCTAGGATCAGCGTAATTTGATAGAACTGACTGCAGTCCAAGCCCTATATCTTGCTGCCCGCCGCCAAGAAAATCTCTAAATTGCTCTCCTGCTGAACCTAATTGACCAATAGCCATAGATCGTTACTCCTTTTACTAACAGTGGTAGAACGCACTAAAGCGATCCATAATAATCTCGATATTCCCGCCAAGATCTTCGCGACTAGAATTGGTCGGGACATAATTTAAAAATACGCTGGCCTGCGCTTGTGAGCCAGTGGTCAAGCTAGATGTGGTTGCGATCTGGACGCCATTAAAAAAACTGTTTTGATTAGAAAGCCTGAAAACATCTCTCAATAAATTGCGTTGATCCAGTTCAAAAATCGTGTCATAGAGCACCCGTTGGAATTCATTCTTGGCGTTACCAGAACGATTAAATAAACGAAATCTATCCGTTGGTATGGCTGCTTCCCAGTCATCATCATTGAGGTTGTTGGCGTTGCTGGCATTACTAAAGCCAATATTTTGGGCATCAGTTCTATTGGCTTCTGGGTTAATGAATTTATACCTGTTTGTATGGGTGATAAATCCCCCGCCGATCTCTCCATATAACACACTATTATTTTGGTGTGTCGCATCAAAGGCATCAATGACTGGTCTGGGGTTGTTGTCTTGTGCGAAAGACTGCTGAATTGTTGCGGTACCAGCGACTCTGACGGCACGACTGTCGCCATTTGGAGCGTTGACGCCCTGAAACAGAGCGTCAGCCGATGTGTCAGGTGAAACACGATTGACGCCATCTTCTGGGGAAGGGTTACCTACATAGGGTATCGAATTGGGAGCCGTGTTGAGTCCAGCACTGGCAGGGGTGATATTCTGGGCATAGCCACTCATAAATCCATAAGCAATTCGAGCAGCTCCGGCATCTTCAATAGTGGTTCCGTTACCCTGGGCCGCCATGCGATTCCAGACTCCCGGCCGTTGACTGAGCAAGGCTGCATCTAAATCGCGGGTCATGGCAGCAGTGAGTTCGGTAATCATTTGCTGGATACGGGCTCTCAAAAGGGCCTGGTACTCTAAGAGAAAAACAGCGGTATTGTCATTTTCTTGATCTTGTTGCATGACACGGTTACGGGCGGTAAAAGTGGTGTCAAGATAGCTCGCTGCTGAGCCGACCTGCGCCCCATACTTTTGAATATTGCCAGACATATCCTGTAATTTAAACAGGGTCGCGTCTCGCTGAAATTGATTCAGCATTGTTTCAGAACCAAGACCAAATGCAAATGCCATTGTTTAAAGCTCCTTCTTAAGAGTGATAGAACGCAGTGATTTTATCCGCTGAAATTGTTAAGTTGCCACCTTGCTGTGTGCCCTGATAGTTTAAGTTAAAACTGGCCTGAATTTGGGAGCCCGTGGGTAAGCTCGAACTGGCTGCAACAACCAGGTTTTTAAATAAACCTGAGCTTAAGACAGGTCGCATTTCAACACTTGAAACCGCATCAAAGAGTACCTTTTCAAACAAATTCTTGGCTCCGGCATTGATCGCTGTGGCTCCTAATGGGCCGCTAAAACTATCATTAAGACGGTTTTCACCAGGGAATGTGACATCAGCACTCTGGTTGCTGTAGTTAAAGGTTGGGCGTCCGAGTTGTAAGTTGCTAGCGACTAAAATATCAACTTCTTTGCCCCCTTCGACAGTGACAATTGTTGAGTTTCCTTTGGCTTTCACGGTTTGTGTGCCGACAAAATCGATTTCAAAGGGTGCTGTTGGACTGCCCGCTGGAGTGAGTGCTCCAGTAGCAATTTCATTTTTGGCTCCAAACCAGCCCATCATGTAATTGTAGGCTGTTCGACCTGCGCCGGGATCTTGTGCTACATTTGTGCTCAGGCCGTTCATAGCGGGCCGATCATCGCCCCATTTGGGATTTGTTGCGTTCATCGCGATATCAAGATCTGAAGCGAGGGCATTACTGAGCTGTGTAATGAGAGTTTGAACCCTTGAGTTTAAGAGCGCACGGTATTCAAATAAGAAAATTAAATTATCATCATTTTGCTTATCTGTTTCTTCTTTTTTTAAGATCGAGCGCGTGGTGGGATCCCAGAGGAATCCTCCATTGGTGCTGCCGATGCCTGTAGCTGTGCGAGTTAAACGCTGATTGTGAATATCAGCAGTGGTGAGTCTAACGGTAAGTTGAGAGTTTCCAATTCCTGCCATAATCTAGCCTTTCCATTCATATTTGAGTTCGTATTTGTTCGGCTTCATGGGTATTGGCCGATGCGGGTGATGGAGCCGACGGAGCCCCAACCATAGTAAGTGTAGTAATTGGGGCCGAGAGCAGAGTTTGCATAGCCAGCACGAGAGGTGTAACGTGGCGTAAATGCGTCACGGTATTTGAGAGCGCCTCTACCGCCAATAGCAAGAGGCGCTTGTGCAAAAAGAGGGCGTGCGGGCTCTGCATACATACCGTCAGAAACTGCTGGCGCTAGGAATTTTCCTATATAAAAGGTGCGTGATCCAGCGTAACCCGCGGGGTAGGGGTCGGGTGCTGCCGTTGTGATGTCAAAATCCTGTCGGACTGCCGGGTTTGTCAAGGTAGCTCCAAGGATAGCGGTTGCTGGTGCGCCGGGAGTAAATGTTTGTTGAAAACTACGACGAATATAATATTTATTCTCGCTAGGAGAATACATGACTACTGAATTTGTATCCCCATCAATAAATAGAGGGGCTGTAGGCGAATCATATTGCTGATTTGTTGTTGAGTCTAAGACAATGCCAATACTTTTCCCTGGATCAGGGCCTCCGCCTACTTTTGTTCCTGTATAAGTATAAAGAACCATATCAGTAGGGATCACCTGGACGTCAGTACCGCCATAGGTCGTTGGTGAGAAAGCCAATCCGCTAACTGTAGCCGGGTTTTCCGGGTTGGGGGGGCCCGCCCCAGCGGGAGCTGACTCTAACCATTGGGAAAAGGTGCGCGTTACAGGCAATGGGAGGCCGGGCGGTGCAGGGTTGAAAAAGTCTCCTTGCCCTGCATACCCCGCTTGAACAACCCATTGGGCATGGGTCGCAGCCACGGCCTCCCACTGGAGGTTTAAAATTCTGCTTTCGATGATAAAGTTAGCGATTGCGCTCGCCATTTCAATGATATCAGTGGTGGTTGTTCTCTGAAGGGCTGAAAGAATCGTATTTAAGGTGCTACTAATTAGCTTAATACCAGCACCAGCAGCCATTTCTGCGATACCACCCTGACCGTCAACTTGTTGACGGATCTGGGCAGCCAAAGCATTTGCAGCCGAAAAGCGCGCTTCTACTAATTGCTCGGCATTGTCTTGGCCTTGAATAATGTTTTGGCCTAAGGCCTGACTGACAGAGTTAAAAAAGCTCGGGATTTTCTCCTGAACGTCTTCTTTTGCTCTCATCGCAAGTGCATCAGAGCGCATGGCTTGAATGGCTGGCATAAATATCTCTCCTTTCTACTCTTGCTTTATCCGTAAGGATTGGCGTCCAGGGCGGCGACAGAGTCATCGATTTTGGTTTTATCAGCACCCAGACGAGTTAAATCTTCCTGAACGGCTTCTTCTTCTGCTTTTGCTTTCATGGTGTCCATGTACTTGCTCGCAACGGCACCAAAACCATTGACTAAATCAGGAATGGCCTCTGCCCAATTGGTTTTGCCACGACCTGAAGATACCCCTACCTTAAGTATGGTGCCTGCCATGTTTAAAATAGCGCCAATAAAAGCGAGGTCTGCTGCTTTTCGCGTGTTTTTGGCGGCAATCTTCTTGAAATTTAAGTCAGCTAAT
>JBBKWI010000028.1:0-4630 GCA_037968875.1 Candidatus Sericytochromatia bacterium
CTTCAGATGCGGGCTGCCCTGAAAAAGGAATAATTAATCTTATGTGAGATATATCTTAGATGTCAATATGGTAATTTTAGTCTGGAAATGTTTTTTTAAATTTTTACAGAAATCTCTACAATGCATGCTTTTAGAGGGATACAGAGATATATGTTTTGCTTTGTCAAAGTCATACTTGTCAAATTATAACTTTGTAAGTTTTTCTTAAAAGTCATGTTCTATGTGAGATATGCTTGAAAGCACTCGAACTTTAAGATGACTTCATCTCTACCTACAGGCGATTGCTCATTCACTTACGTATGAGAAGTGAATGAGTCGCAAGATCTGCAAAGATTGATTTTGTGAGCAAGTGAGGTTTTAACTTCTGAAATTTACGCAGTCATATTCCCAGGCTTTTCTAAACGACTGCAAGTATCGTCACTTAGGATAGGTCGTAACTTGAATTTAATCACAAGCTATAGTGAAGTTGAATGCAAGCTTTGATGACTGAGACTCGGATTTGAGTCTCAGTCATCAGCTCCATACTTGCGGATAAACTGTTATTTAACAACACCCGTATTCGTAAAGAGCTTGGCTGCAATTTGTTCTGGTTTGACAGACGATATAAAATTCAAAGAAAAGTCCGAGACGGGAAGCGTTTGCCAACTAAAGACAAAGTTACCCGTATTGTCCATGCCCACCGCAGGTTTCGTCTGAGAGCCCTGAACAAAGGTGTTGACCTTAAATTCAGTGCCCACTGGCGTCCCGGCTGCTGCATAACGCTGAGCATAAATACTAGCCTGAGATCCATCTTGCTCACTACTCCGCCAGCCAATCACAAAATCACCCACACTATCAACGGCGACACTCGGCTCAGTTTGATTGCCGCTTGTATACGTATTGACTTTGAACTCGGCCGGATCAATAGCTATCCCCGTATTATTATAACGACGGGCATAAACGCCATAGTCAGAACCATCCTGGTAGCGACTTTGCCAGGAAATCACAGCGTCCCCATCTGCATCCATCGCAATCACTGGCCGCTCTTGCGAATTGCTGCTATAGGTATTGACCTGCTCGGTAGCGCTTATGATACCCTGATTTTCATCAAAATAACTGACATAAATATCATTTTTGCTAATATTTCTATATTCTTGCCATGTTATCGCAAATTTACTGCCGTCAGCAGTCCCGGCAATCGCAGGATTGAATTGTTGCGTGTTGCCTGTATTAGAAACCGGAAACTCAGATGCCTTGGGGCTAACATTAGCGTTATAACGTCTGGCCAGGATAGAGTCAGCATAGGTATTGTCAGAATCGTAATGATCCCAGGCAATCACAAAGTCACCGCTGTCGTCCATAGCGACCGCCGGATGTGTATTCTCTGCAGTCACTGAAGAACTAACCTGGACTTCAGCCTGATTACTTGTGCCGTCTGCGTAAAAACTGCGTGCATAGACATTTCGTCCATCGCTCACCCAACTGATGACAAAATCACCGGAGCTATTGATCGCAATGGCGGGATCTTGAGCAAAGTTACTCCCTGCATTGACCAGAATTTCATTCCCCACCGTTTTGCCTGTCGCATCAAAGCGCTGGGCCTTAATCTGACCCTGATTCGCATTTTGCCAGGCGATCACAAAGTCGCCATCCGCATCAACGGCAACCACGGGGGTTTTCTGTGAAGCATTCGTCACATTGGTCACTGCAAACTCGCCAGCAGGCAAGTTCAATTGATCATTGGGGATCGTGATATCCCCATTTGCTGACACATTGACCGACGTATTTGCCAGTAAAAGCCCCTCGCTACTATAGGCGCTCAAGCTCCAATTGCCGGGGATCACGTTATTGATCGAAGCAACACTGCCACTCAGCTCATCTTTAAGGAGAGCCAACGGCCGCGACAGCGGATCATTTAAGATCAGGGTGATCCGTTCTTGCAACGCAACACCATTGGCCGTTACAATCGCTACATTAACCTGATACTGCGCGCTTGTTTTTGAAGCAATACTTGGAGCATCAGGCAAGGGCTGGCCATCTACAATTAAGGCCGCTATAGCAGCGGCATCAAAAATAGCGGGATCCTTGTCAAACTCACCCGTTTGCGGCCTGTAGCCCTGAATACCATTGATACGGGTTTCTAAAGCCAACACATCCAGGCTAGCCAGTACGGACGGTCGATTCAGCAATAAATCTCTCAGGATCTCTACCAGCAAATTTTGCGAGCGATTGACATTCAGGGTCAGGTTGGTTACTCCCGATTGAGAACGATACCAGGCACTGGCCTTAAAAGTGGCAAGGGGTTGTTTTGCCGAGTCATAGCCCTGGACTTGTAACAAGCGCAATTTGCCCGCGACATTTGAAATCCCTGAGAGACTTGCCGTCAAATTGGTGGAGACAGGTAAGTATTCTGCCCCATTGTGACGAACCGGAATACTTATGCCCTCACCCGTCAATGTGACCTGAATATACGCCAATTGTTGCACTTGCGCCAATTGGGTGCGAAAGCCGGTCAAAGCAGAGAGATCCACATGGATGGCTTCGTACTGCCCGGTAGCCTTCACCTGTGCTGAAAACATTGGACTATTGGCTTTTGGGGCTAATATTATAGCAGGAGTGGCACCGCTTGTCTGTTGGGGTTGCGGAGACAAAAGCGGGGCACTGACCTGACAGGCAACCAGCGACAGAGACAAAGTGAGCGAAAAAAGTGTTTGTATTTTCATGGTTTCTTATCCTTATTTTGCAATTCCGTTGGCGTTATAGCGTTTGGCAAAAATACCACTACCGCTGCCATCTTGTTGTTTACCATCCCAGATCAGCACAAAATCACCGGCACTGTTAAGTGTCAGGGCTGAATCCACATTTGACTTCTCATCGTGTGGGTGTGGCGAAAAGCTTTCACCCTGCTTTAACCCGGCTGCGCTATAACGCTGTACTTTTATATATCTGGGGGATACAGTTTCCCAACTCACGATGAAACTACCGGCTTTGTCCATCGCAATAGCAGGGTTCTTATGATCACCAGTTGTACCCGTGTTTACTCGAAATTCGCTTGCTAGCGCTTGAGCTTGAGAATCAAAGCGCCGAGCATAAACCGCATCTAAGGCTGTACTGTCTTGATTAGGGGACTGCCAGGTCAATACAAAACTGCCTGCGCTATTCATTGCGATTTCTACATCACCCTGATATCCTTCAGCGATGGTATTGGCTCTAAACTCTGGCTCTGCAGCAACAGCGCTAGCGTTAAAGCGCCGGGCATAAACATCCGTGCTGTAATCTCCAGACAGCCCTCTACCTTCCCAGGCAATCACAAAATCGCCGTCTTGATCCATCGCAATTCGTGAGTTGCCCTGATAATTCTCCGTAAAAGTGTTGACGGGGAATTCATCTCCCTGGTTTTCGCCGCTCGCATTAAATCGCTTAGCGTAAACGCCATGACCGGATTCATCCTGTTCATATGAAGTCCAGGTAATCACAAAATCACCGTCACTATCCATAGCAATAGCAGAATCATCTTGATTACTAGCCGTATAGTTATTCACACGAAACTCTGAACCTTGAGCTATGCCTGAACGATGATACCGTTGTGCATAAATATCGTCATTCGTGCCACCAGCCTGATTCAGCGAAGTCCAGCTAATGACAAAGTCGCCATCGTAATCCATCGCGACACTTGGCTGCCTCCGATTGCCGCTCGTCGTCGTATTGACTCTGAATTCATCCCCCAGGGCGACACCCAGAAAGTTATAGCGCTGGGCATAAATGCCGTCTTGAGCTCCGTCCTGGGCCCAGACCACAACAAAATTACCGGCTGTATCTGAGGCTGCTTTGGGCTGGTATTGATTACCAACTGTATAGGTATTTACTCCAAAACGGCCCAGACCTAAGCCATCAAAGCCTATATTCAGATTGAGTTGAGTTAAAGCATTTGAGCCGGTATTGCCAGTGCCTGTATTGCCGCCGGTGCTGCCACCGCCACCTCCGCCGCCACCGGATGACTGAGCAGAGACTGACACTTGCAAAGTCGCCGTGATTTGGGTGCCATCGACTTTAACGGTGATTGTGCTGGATCCACTGCTGACCAGGGCCGTGACCAGGCCGTTTTGATCGACTGAGAATTGATTGGGCTGACTACTCGAAAACAAAAGCTTGAGTGTTTCTAGAGAAACGGCTTTACCACTTGGGTCCAGGATTTTGGCCTGGATTCTAACGGTTTGCCCACTCAAGCTGAGAAACTGGGTCGGCAACGACAAGATCAGTTTACTGCCATCGGCTAAAGTGACTGTCGTAGAGACAGGCGTAGTTGACGGGCCTGGATTGGGAACTGGCGTCGGTAAAGTGCCCGGCGTTGGAGAACTGCTGCCAGGCAAAGGTGAAGCTGTAGCGCCACTCGTTGGGGATGCAATGGGAACCGAACCTGGAGCAGGAGACACTGTTGCTCCAGGTTTGGGGCTAACTGAAGCGCGGGGTGGATTGAGAACCGGGGGGGAAGGCTGACAAGCAATCAAAGAAAGACTTAGCAAGGAGAGCACAGATAAGGCTCTGCGATGGCGTAACACCATAAATTAAACAACCCAAAATGGGCGCGGGCGCCCACCCTTTAAATTTTATATAGAATTTTATCTATCTTCAGATGCGGGCTGCCCTGAAA
>JBBKWI010000029.1:0-8264 GCA_037968875.1 Candidatus Sericytochromatia bacterium
CCCCAGCTCATTTCGTAGGCTGACAGCGGTGCAATCGCATCAATAAAGCCCAGTCGGTATTGCACAATAAATAAGCTATTCCAGCAGATCAGCAGGCCAAAGAGACTGTAGAGCCAGGGGCGCCAGCGTTGACGGATACTCTCGATCAGAGCCGCTAAGCCTAAGACAAAGAGCGGAAAGCAATTGATGAATCGGCGCATACCAAAAGCGGCTCCCCCCCCGATATCCCCGACTACTGAGGCATTGGTATAGATATTGATCAAGAGCAGCAAGAAATAAAGGAGCGCTGCAGCGTTGGGTTTACGATAGAGCCAAAGGCCCAGACCCAGCATTGCCAGGGCCGTAACCGGGGTCCAGGAAATCAGTCCGTGCTGTGTCGTGAAAAGAATATCAAACCATAAGGGATGCAGCCAATCCACAAAACCCTCGCCCTGAGGAATCAAAAAAAACTGCCCGTGTGTCAGCTTCCAAAAAATCAGTTGTAAACTGGCCAGGCTTGCAAAACCGGCGAGTCCTGTGCAGAGAACTCCCACAATCCGCTTGAAGGGGGCTTCTTGAACCTGGGGCCAGAGGCGCAGTAAGTAGAGCGCAAAGACCAGATTTTGCCAGCGCACCAGAAAAGCTAGCCCCAACAGGAGACCTAATCCCAATCCCAAAGTGAAATTTATTTTTTGTTTGTGGTGCTTTTCGATGGCATAGAGCAAAGCCGCACAGACAAAGAGTGAATTCAGATGAGACATTGACGGCTCAAAAATAAAGTAATAAATCGCTGAACTCGATCCCAGATAGGCAGCCAGAGCCCATAGCTGATGTTTGGGGAAATGAAGCTGCGTCAAGCGAAGGGTGAAGTAAAGCCCCCAGGCACCATAGATGATGCTGGCACAAGCCACGGCAAACTCATTGATATAAGAATAGCCATTGACTTGTAAGCTAAAGCCGAGGCCGGTCAGGATCAGCACAAGCAATTGGCCCAGCACAAAAAAAGGCAGCCAGACCAGTGACGAGCCGATGGCGTAAGCATAGGTAATGACAGATTCGGGAGCCATCTGATGCTCTGCTGCAGCGATCGGCTGATTATAAATCAGCAATTCGTTCTGTAATGAGAAATCACCATCAAATAAAAACGAGCGTAAATAAGCGAAATAATAAGCCCCATCACTGCTCAATAAATGCTGATCGGCACGGGGGATAGGCAATAGCAAGACTTGGATAAAGAGTACTGCTAGCGTAAACAAAACCAATAAGCGTTGTTCTGTGGGTAAACGTTTCCAGAAATTAGTGATCATGGCTGATTGGATTCTCAGAAATACTCAAATCGTGAGTTGATCGCATAAATAAATATCCTTAAAAAGCACAAATCTGAAAAGCAGATAAAAAATGAACAGATGTCACTCTGATTTATTCCTGTTAGTGTAACTAATTTTTTGAGGGTGCAGTTCTGTAACTCTGGATTTGGGCGTATCGAACCAGAAAAAAGGTAGAATACGCAAGAGGTATTCTACATTGGCTAAACTGTTGTCTGCTTTCTTTGGTTCACTCTTGAAAATGATTTATCGCCGCCGGGCTGTTTTGGGACTGGGCCTGGTGTTACTATGGACAGCCAGCAGTTTGTTTATTGCCTTTGATCAGCGCCCACGCGTCAAAATGGAAGCTGGGGGAGCCACCGATAGCTCAGCTTATCGCGTACAAGAAGTGATGCAAGATCACTTTAATTTTCGCAGTGCCAATGCCCTGGGGCTGGTCTTAGAAGCCGGTGCCAAAGCGGATACTGAGCTGATGACGTTGCTTGAAAATCTCCCGCATATGCAAGAAGTCCGACCGATTGAAGGCTTTGAACCCCATCGCAATCAGGTGTTTTTGTTGCAATTGGAGCTCGATTTACCCGTCTTCGAAACCGAATCACTGATTCCCAAATTTCGTGAACAATTGCAAGTCTGGGGTGACAAACGGGGCGTTGACCTCTGGCTAACGGGTTTACCGGCTTTTTTCTACGATATGGCTGAAGCTAGCCATAAAGATACGGCTCAGGCTGAACAGTGGGGCCTTTTGTTTGCACTGGTGATTCTGATTTTCTGTTATGGCAGTCTGACGGCGGCTTTCTTGCCTTTGCTGGTGGCGGTTACGACTCTGCTTCTGACTCAGACGATTGTGCGTTTATTTGGGATCGGCGGCAATGAAACCGCTTTGATTTTGAATAGCATGGTTGGCTTAGGACTGACGATTGACTATTGTTTGTTTATGGTTAGTCGCTACCGCGAAGAACGCCAAAAACACCCGCCTGAGCTTGCTTTACAAATTCTGATGCGCACGACCGGGCGTACGATTTTTTACTCGGCTTTGGTGATGCTGGCAGCCCTGATGGTGCTTTTGATTCCTGATGTTAATGCCCTGCGGGGTACCATTGGTAATCTGATCCTGGTTGTGGCGCTCTCTGCTTTCAATGCACTGACCGTTTTGCCATTATTGCTGATACTGCTCGATTCCTGGCTCGACAAACCCCGTTGGCTGACGCGCAAAATTTTGAGCTGGCATCGCGAAGATCGCTGGCGCGGGATTGCGACGCATGTAACAGCTCGCCCGGTGCGGTATTTTGTGGCTGCTTTGCTGCTTTTGCTAAGCCTGGCCTGGCCTGTGCTCTATATTCGGATCTGGGAACCGCTGCAAACCCTGGCACCACCGGGCTCTGATGCTCTGCGTGCTTATAATGAAATGACTGAAGATGGCTGGGGTGGCGAGATGATGCCTGTGCAGATCGTCTTCTATGCGCCTCAGGGGCAATCGGTGCTGGATCCCCCGGTCTTAGAAGCCGTGCATGCGTTAAGTCAGGCACTTGAGCAACGCCCTGAAATCACGCGGGTGCAAAGTCTAACGCCTGCTGACAAGCCTCTGGCTGAATACCAGAGTCTTTACAATCAATTGCGTTTGCTGGGGCCTCTGATGCCAGCGATTCCTGGCGTGGCCATGAGCCCTGAAGGCGAAGTGACAGTCATGAACGCCTTTCCGGGCAAGGTGATGGATATTGACGCTATTTACGGCACCCTTGACTGGCTTGAAAGCTATCGGCTGCAGCATCCTGAGTATCGCTTTGAAGTCGGTGGCTCGATTGCCCGGGCTCGCAGCTTATCGAATGAAATCTATGATCAGTGGGTCTTGCTCTTGCTGATGATTATGGGTAGCATCTTTGTGATCCTGAGCTTTTATTTACGATCCTTTATTTTGCCGCTCAAAGCATCCATTATGAACTTCCTGCCGATTCTGGCGGCTTATGGCCTGTTGGTCTGGGCCTTTCAATGGGGCGGGATTGAGAAGCACTCCGGGATTATTAGCCTGGTGCCGATCACCTTATTTTGCATTGTCTTTGGCCTGAGCATGGACTACGAAGTGTTGATCTTAAGTCGCATTGATGAAGCCTGGCGCGAAACAGGTGAAGTGCGTTCGGCAGTCATTAATGGTATGTCACGCTCCGGTGGGATTATCACCGGGGCAGCGCTAATTTTGCTGGGGGTGTTTTCACCGGGGTTGACCTCTTCGTCATTGATCGTGCGTGAGCTTTCGCTGGGGATCGTGCTCACGATCGTGATTGATGCGACGATTGTGCGTCTGGTCTTAGTACCGAGCTTTATGATGTTGATGGGCCGCTGGAACTGGTGGAACCCTTTACATGAGCAGAGCGCGTCTGCTGGTACCGACCATACAAAAACAGAAAGTGAGCTTTAAAGCGATGCGAAGTCTACAGCGAGTTATTGTTTCGGGCCTGGGGCTATGTTTATTATTGGCCTCAACGGCCTGTGCCAGTCGGGAGCCGGATGCTGATCAATTGGAGTCACTCGATTATTTCTTGCGTTGGCAACATACGGATTTTGAGGCGCGTTATGCCTGGCTCAATCTGCTCTTACCCGCTGCACAAGCAGAGCTACCACCGGAATACCAGGATGCCTTTTCATTGCATGTCAATCTGCAACATAGCAGCCAGCAGCTTGAATTGGATTATCATGCTCAGCGAGTGATTGACGACAAGTCCCATCTGCATGCCCACCAGCAATTGGGACCTGCTGATTATCAGCTATTGATGCAGGCTTTAAAGCAGCCAATTGCCTGTGAAAATCAGGTTGAGCCCGGTTGGGTAGGCCCGGCCTCTGTGTATCTGAGCCTGCAATACCCCGAGCGCGAAGACTGGCTCTATGCCACAGGAGCCGAAGGCCCAGATGGCCCAGCTAAAATACTTTCTGAAAAATCTACCCGGCGTTATCTCTGCAACCCCGTTTTAGCTGATTTGCTCAATCGCTGGGTGCAAGACTTAAAAAAGTCAGCTTAAATATTAATATTGACGCCAATTAGCGGCTGAATCACAAACAAAGCCTGACCGCTACCAAAGGGAAAATACCAACCGGCTTGTACACCCAGTGAAGAATAGGTGTTTTTGGCGAGTTTGCTGCGTAGGCTCAGATTAGCCAAAATCCCCTGATAACCTGCCTGACCTGTGCCAGAAAGCAAGCCGATTTCATAGAGCGGCGCATATCGCACGCCATAATCAATCAAATGGTCGTCAGTAATAGGCGTATAGTGCGACAGGCCCAGGGCGGCGCTTAAGTACAGGCGATCAAAATTCAAAGGGGCAAAGGTTTGGGCACTTAAGCCCAGACCAAAGCGTGAGGCCCAGCCCTGATCAGCAAAGAGGCTACCCAAAGGAAAGTTTTTGCTGGCCGAGATACCCAGGGTCGGGATCGTGTTTTGTCCGAATACAATCGGTGAGCTGACCTGGATATTCCAGTTCTCAAAAGGCGACCAGGAAGCCGTCAATTGTGGGGCCTGGGCCAGGTGGGGGATTGCTTGTGCGGTCGCCGGGATGCTCAACAAGAGCGCCACGGCGCCAAGATAGTGATAAATTTTGGATTTCATCTCTTGATTGTGGCTGAAATCAGATGTTTTTGACAAGAGTGAATGTGTTGGAAATTTCGCGCTCACACACAAAAAATTGTGACTCAGACAACTTTTATGCGAGAGAACTTAATTTTAAAAGCAACTTCCTATCCTGATAATCTACAATTAAAAAGTAGGAGACGTCCATGAATCCAATTCAGTCCCAGCCCGCTCTGCCGATGGCTCCCCTGCAATGCGCCCCCGGCCCGGCAGAGCCAAATCTTGAAATTGAAATTTTTGATCCCGAACCCACACGGGTTGAGGTCTATACTTCTTATGGCACCGATGAACAAGTCATCATTCGTGGACGTGTTCTGGAAGGCCATGAACCGGCTGCGGCTAGCCCCAATGATTCTCGCTTTACTAATTTACTCCGTAATCTGGATTTTCTGGAGTCCGACGAAGTCAAACGAGAAAATGTGGAGATTCGCTTTGCCGGGCAGACGATTCAGACCAAAACTGACCGTGATGGCGTCTTTGAAATTGCGCTGGGTGGTTTTGTGGGACTCAAGCCAGGCTACCATGATGTTGAAGTCAAACTGGTGGGGAGTGACAGCTTTCTGACGTCTTCGGCCCATGGCAAGGTTGTTGTACAGCCCCGTCAGGACTGTAGCTTCGGCGTGATATCAGACATTGACGATACGATTCAGTATTCCCATGCCGCCAATAAGCTCAAAGCAGCCCAAACCCTTTTATTGGGCAATGAGAGGACGCTCAAGCCGGTGCCAGGTATGGCTGCACTCTATCAGGCTCTGGACCTGGCCAGTGATGGGGTCAAAGACGGAGATATCTCTTATTTGAGCGGGAGCCCGATCAATTTTGCCGGACGGATCGAGAATTACCTTGAGAATCAAGGCTTTCCCAAAGGGGCCTTACAGCTCAAAAATATGGGCTTCCGCAAGGGAGAAAACAATCCAATTCAACAAAGTGAATACAAGCTTCAGCATTTACGAGAAATGTTTGACACTTATCCAAACAAATCCTTTTTGTTATTCGGTGACAGTGGTGAAGCTGATCCAGAAGTCTATGCACAGATTGTAAAAGAATATCCGGATCGTATTTTGGGCGTGTTTATCAATAATGTGACCCATGAATCAGCGACCTCAGCACGCTTTCAGGGTATGTCCTTGATTAAATCAGGCCTGGATGCTGCAAAAATTCTGCATCAACAAGGTGTTTTGCCCAGCGAGGGGCTGGAGCAAGTTCGTTGCGCGCTTGCAAGTGCCCGCGACTAAGTTTGTTGCGTTCTTGAATTGTTCGTATGGTTACCGACCGGCTTACCTGCCTTGAGGATCGACTTCAGGGCTTGACCAAATAAATGGGATTGTGACTTTGCATCACAACCCCATGTCTGATCTCAATTGCGAGCCTTACGGTTTTTTGCTTTAGTTTTCAGCAGTGCAAATTTTAAGATTATTATCCAGAGCGCAGGCTGATTTCTGGTCTTCAAAAGCCTTTTGTCGTTCGGCCAATTGGTTATAGGCTTCGGCACGCTTCATGTAAAGTTGGGCACGATCGTTAGGCTCAATATTGATTTTACGCAGCATCAGTTGATCGTCTTTTTTGATCGCAGCGCTCAAATCATTGACGGCAGACTGCCATTCTTTGGTGCGAAAATGAAAATCAGCCAGGTTGCGCCAGGCCCGCACCTGATCGGTTTGGATTGACTTCCAGTAATAACCACGGGCTGTTTTCATATCGCCGCGCAGCTCAGCGATCCGAGCGAGGCCACTCAAGGGTAACCAGTGGTCCGGATAAAAACCTAAAAATCGATTATAATCAGCTTCGGCATAATCCAACGGATTAAATTTATCATTTGAATTGTTTCCCGAAATAGGCTGCTCAGCCAGGGCTTCTGCATGCTGTTTCTCTAATGTTTCCGAATGCAGCTCAATCAGGGCTTCTGATCGCAATTTGAGGGCATTTACCAGATCTCGCAGGGGCAAGTCCTCAGTCCAGTATTTGAGAGCATGGGTTGAGTATAACACCTTGTCAACAGGGGATTTATGATTCAATGTTTCTTGAATACAATGGCTAAAACGGATACAAGGTGGGCCAGCAACTGGAGCCTCAGGAGCAGTCTGGGTCTTTTGAATTTGGCCTGGCGAATCTGGTGTTGTGGTCTCATCTTGGGCCAGTACCTGAGATACAGCACTCAGGGCGAGTAGGGTTGTGCTTAAAAGCAGAGCAGTGGGGAGTAATTTCATGGAGATATCAACGCCTTTCTTTGGGCCTGAATAAATCGAGACTGGCCCTGTAAGTCTTTGATCAATTGAACAGATTGCCAGGCGTTTTCGGTGAAAAGTGCAGCGCTTGCCTCAGCTAAATCGTGCTCTAGTTCTGCGATTAGCCAGCCGCCCGCCACCAAAATTTGGGGCGCCTGCTGAGCATACCGCTGATAACAGTGTAGCGCATTCGGCCCAGGACTTAAAGCCATTTGTGGCTCAAAGTCGCGAACTTCTGGGGCCAATTGACTCAGATTATCCTGGGGGATATAGGGTGGGTTGGAGACGATTAAGTCAAAAGCAAACGCAGGTACTTGCCCTAAAAAGGGGCTGAGCAGATCTCCCATGCGCCATTGAATGTCTAATTGATAGCGTTCGCCATTTTTCTGAGCGATTGCCAGGGCCGCTTCAGATAAATCACTGGCCCAGACTTCTGCCTGTGGCTGTTCTTGCTTGAGAGCCAGGGCGATGGCGCCAGAACCAGTACCTATATCGACAACCCGAGGGTGGTTTGTCGGCATTTTTTGTAAGCACGCGATCGCCAATGAAACCAGTTCTTCGGTTTCTGGGCGAGGAATTAAGACATCGGGGGTGACAAGCAAGTTCAGGTGACGAAAGGCGGCTTCACCCAGAATGTACTGCAAAGGTTCCCGTTGACGCCGGCGCGCCAGAATGGCTATCAGTTGATTCTGCTTCTCTTCAGAGACAGGATCCTGGGCGTGCTGAATCAGCTCGAGACGATTGAATCCTATAGCCTCTAAAATCCAGCGACTTTCGGCAGCGGGCTCAGAGCAACCGGCCTGTCTCAGTTCGGTTTGAATCCAGTTGGAGAGCTCATGATACTGCATGAAAGTCCCTGGGGCGATCGCAGCCCAGGCCAAAATGCCAGCTCAGGGCCTGCACAATACGCTGGGCTGCTTGCCCATCGCCATAGGGATTAATCGCCTGGCTCATTTGCTGGTAGGTCTGTGGATCATTGAGCAAATGCAAGGTCTCGGCCACAATTGTGGCGGTTTCGGTTCCGACCAATTTAGCGGTGCCAGCCACAATACCTTCGGGTCGTTCGGTGGTTGCACGCATCACCAGTACGGGCTTGCCTAGCGCTGGCGCTTCTTCCTG
>JBBKWI010000030.1:0-34955 GCA_037968875.1 Candidatus Sericytochromatia bacterium
CCCGACGTGAGCTCAAAGACGAAGAGAAAAAGAAGAAGAAGAAACAAAAAGAGAAAAAAAAGAAGCAGGATTTTTGGAGCTGGTTGCTCGACAAATAAACTCTGCCCCCCCCTTAAAAACCTCCCCCGCCATCCTTCGATGAGCGGGTCTTTTTATGAATAAAAAAGCGCGCCCCCCAAATTCAAATGGGAGAAGCGCTTTTTACGATTAGCGAATCGTTATTCTATTGCCCCGCATTCGGTGCTGTGTTCTGAGTATAATCCGCGGCAGCCTGATTATTAGTGCCACTATATTTAATTGATAAATACTTGCTCAACACACCTGACTTAGGCGCCAGGAAGATCGATCCAGAAGTCGGAATCTGAGAGATCAGATCCTGAGCCGGATTGATCGGCACCAGTGTAAAGTTGCCTGAAGTAGGCACCAAATTCAGGTTATAGGGAGTCCCGCCACCCACAGGAACCAAATCGCCATTTAATGGCGCCAGGCTCAAGCTATCTCCATTTGCCAGCAGGGCCTTAACCGTTACTCCAGCAGCGGGCGCTGTCGGCAAAGCAGGGCTGACCGTGAGGGTGTTACCCGCGACTGTAAACTGGCGAATTTCACCACCAATCTCAACAAAATTGTTATTTACAAAGCCCGTTGCACTCCCCACGTTAATGACTGTCGTGGTTGGGGTGCCTGTCGCTACGGTTTCCGCTTTGTACAAAGGTGTACTTAGCTGCAGCGAAGTTCCTAGCGTCGTAATCGTCGCGGCTTTGCCTGTCGGTGCACGTAGATTATCGCCGGCTTGGAAAGCAGCAGCAGGTGCATTTACCTGCAAAGGCGCAGCTGCGGTTCCCGTACCTGCACTGCCAGTCAACGTAATGGTCGCAATAGGGGCCGTCAACTCAATCCGAGCTGGAGAAGCCAGAACACTAGATATGGTTGAATTGGGGAAGCTACGGTATTTGACCAGGCCGTTAGCCACAAACGCATCTGTACTCGTGACTTGAATACCATTACCAAGGCTTCCATCTCCAAGGGTGTTGGCGATGGATAATTTGAGAGGCGCACTTAATACCACGCGTGCGATGCCACCAAAAGCAGGCAAGATGTCCGTAATCGAAAAGCCTTGTCCGTTGACCAATACTTTATCGGTTTTCTTAAAGCCTGTCACATCTGAAACTTGAAGAGGAGACAGGGTTGTTCCCACTCCAAGATTAGTCGCCGGGACTTGCAATTGAGCAACAGGAGCCAGCAATTGGACTTGATCTGCACCAAAAGTAACCTGGCAGGTAGCTGCTCCGATACAAAGGTTGCCGTTATAAAGCGCCCGATCTCCTGTAATGAAATTGGTCGGTACTGCCGTTAATTGAATCGGATTGCCAGAGGTACCATCTCCATCATTCGCCCCTGAAATCGAAATTGTCGACAAGGCCTGATTAATGGTCACCCGGTTGGTTGTAGTATTAATATTGGTGGGGGTGCGAGTGACTGTAAATTCACCAGCTATCGGTACCGGCCGCACCTGACGTACAGCGATATTTAGAGAGGTAGAGCCGGCCAATAAAGTCGCATTATCAACCAGAAAGCCTCCTTGATTTACCCCATCACTGGTATTGCCAGCCTGAATACCCGCCGAAAGCACCGTATCCAATTCCAGTTTAGGGCCTGTTTGCAAGGCTGTAATGGTACGGATAGTGCCCCCAGCGATCACATTGATGAAATCCGTTGGCGCGAATAATGAAACATCCGCTACACTAATTCCGTTACCAGCAAATCCATTGCCCGTATTGGTCGCTAAAATGCTGGTCTGGAAGAGAGAGCCACTTAAGCGAACCCGATTATCATCTTCACCGGCTCCCCCGACTACACCCGTACCCGTGACAGTGCGTTTGACTCGCTGCTGCGTAGTGGTTTGCGCACCCGTCGTGGGGCTGTAATAAAGTACGGCCTCACCTGTGTAGCCATCAAACTTGGTATTGCCATTTTGCACAAGCAAGCCAGATTGTAAGCGGTTGGTTTCTAGCACGCCATAATGCGCAGCATCGGCAGCAGCTGAGTTAGCGGAAACCGTCAACAAAGGCGCTGTTAATTGGGTCATATCAATAGTCTGGTTATCGGCCCAGATGCCAGCACTGACAGCAGCAGTCTCTAAGGCATCAAAGTCACCTGCAGTCGGGTCGGTATTATTACCAGCTGGACCAAATTGCAGATAATCTCTGAAATTTGTCGTCGTCGCTGTCGTCGTACACGCTCCAGCACACAGACCCACCTGGGTTAAGGCATCTGTAGCGGTTCCGTTAAGCGGATCAAAGCGCATTTCAGGGAAGGTCGTACCGGTAAAGACCGAACTGGCTGTGGTCGCGCCATTAATATTGAGATAGACCACCAGGGTTTTACCCGGTGCCAAAGCTGGCGTTTCAGAAGGTAAGCTGAATTTGCTCAAGGTATTGGCGGAATTGGTGTAGTGTAATTGCCAACCGGCAATCGAAACCGAAGACGTGCCCTGATTTTTAAGCTCCACAAATTGGCTTTCGCCACTGGCCGGACTGGTAAAGACTTCGTTGATCACAACATCTTCTGCCACAAAAGGAGTCAAACTGGTGCCTAAAGTCGTATTGCCTGTAATGTCTCGGATCGTGATCGTACCAATTGGCTTGGCATTGGTGGGAACTGATGTGGTCAGGGTATGACAATTGACATCTGTAAAATTCGTAGCTGCAATTGCTGAGAACTGATCGGCAAAATAAACTCGATTAACAGCTGCGTTATTCAGGTTTTCACCTGAAACAATCACACGCAGGTCTTCACCGCCAGAGCTCGGCGTGAAGCTTTGCACACCGACGGTATCGATATCAATCGTAAAGACTTTACTGGCAGAATTATCTTCGCCATCCTGCACTTTGGCAGTAAAGGTATAAGAGCCAGCCGTGGTTGGGATTTCATTGTTGGGGCCAATCAAACCCGTATTGCTTAGGCTCAGTCCCGGCGGCAGACTGCCTTTTGAAATCGACCAATTATAGGTACCATCACCACCGGTGACGGTCAACTGCCCACTTAAGGCAGTGCCGCAGGTTGTGCGATTATAATTGCGCGTCAGTACACCCAGCGGTAAGGTGGGCGTTAAAATAGAGAGGTCTGTATCCGTCCGGTTAATCGTGATACTCAGGGTTTTGCTAAGGCTTTGGCCACGACTATCTGTCACCCGCACCGTGAAGGTTTCTTCGCCACGCAAAGTCGGCGTACCCGAAAGCTCACCCGTACCGGTGTTGAGACTGATGCCATCCGGCAATGAACCCGCACTAACAGACCAGGAAACAGGGCTGGTGCCACCAGAGATTTCTAAATTACGTGAATAACGGCGGTCAATCACGCCACTGGGCAGACTAGAAGTCAGAATACTGAGATTATTTAAACCAGAGCTGGAATCAGTGACTAGCAAGGACAGGCTTTGACGCGAAACAGTGCCGAATTGATTGTCAAAAACCTGAACATCAAAACTAAAGGTTCCTGTTTGAGAAGTCTGACCAAAAATCTGACCGGTACTGGGATCTAGATTAAGACCCGCAGGTAAATTACCTGAAGTGACATTCCAACGATAAGAACCACTGCCGCCACTGACTTGCAGGGTGGTGCTGTAATTAAAGTTTAAAACAGCTGTCGGTAAAGCTGTCGTCTGAATCATCAGGGCATTGGGGTTTGAGCTGGGATTCGTACCCGGGTTCGCGCTGGTGCCAGGGAAGGGAGTAGCGCCCGTGCCAGGGAAAGGAGTGGGTGAAGTAATAATTGAAGAGGGGGCCGGAACAGGAGCAATATTTGTGGGTGCAGTGGAAGGAATGGGTTTAATCGTTGGGCTATTGGGCTGGCCGGGAGTGGTCGGTGTAGTGGTATTGGGGCAACCTGTCAAAAGAGTTGTGGCTAAAAGCGCAAGGGGGCCGTAGCGGGTGACTAAGTTATTCATGGGCGATTCCTTTGTATGACGTGAAAATTACATCTCTATCTAGTCAAATTAAGTCTATTTTATCACAGAAGCATAAAGCGCCGAAATGGATTTTGTCACAGCCCCCCTTTTTCAGCGAATTCAGGTCTCATCAGGGTTTTGTTTGCTTTGGTTTCAACGGAGATCAATCGATTTGCAAGACTTAATACTTTTATAGCCCTTAATGCTGAAGTTCAAACAGTCTCCGGCTCCAAAGGTGAAACAATAGCTTCCCCATCCAGAAACCGCAGTAGATCTTGCCACAAGCCAGCTGCAGAGCGACCGACCACCAGGCCAATATGCCCGCCATTTAACAAGTACGGCGTATAATCGGCTGCTGACAAAACCTCACGACAGGTCTCCAGTGTAGACGCCGGAATAATCCAATCGTGCTTGGCTGCCACGGCCATCACCGGGCAAGTAATCGCATCCATCTGAATGGTTTTTCCATCCAGAGTCACGCGTCCTTGCTTTAAAGCATCTTGTTTGATTAACAACTCTAAGAGTTCATGAAAAGCTCTCCCCGGAATATCAGGGGTGTCGTTTGACCATTTTTCAACGGGTAAAAAGTGCTCTAGAAATTGCTGCTGATCATAATTTTTCCAAAAGTCACGTTCTTTTTTAATCATACCCGCAGGCTTAATCGCATTAAAGAACATTTTCAGCTGTCGCCCAGAAACCCGCTGGGCAGTCATGGCATCAGCGGGTAGGGTTTGATGCGCAGAGATTTTTTGCAATTGGCCACTGGGATCGTGCCCCAAAATAGGAGCCAATAAGATCATACGCTCAATGCGTTCGGGGTGATAACCCGCATATAAAGCAGCAAAGCTGGCACCCATACAATAGCCTAACAGCGTTAGTTTTTTGATTTGGTGCAAGCGTAAGACCTTGCGTACACAACGATCAAGGGTTCCAGTAACGAAATCACCCAGACTGGCCACGCCCATCTCAGGTGTGGGGTCGCCCCAATCAAGCAAATAAACGTCATAGCCTTGTTGGCACAAAAATTCGATCAGAGAGCGACCGGGTCGCAAGTCAAATATATAAGGACGATTGATTAAAGAATAAACCAACAGGATCGGTTTATTCTTTGTTTTTTGCTGCGCTGGATAATGGTAAAGCGACTGACTCGCTTCTTGATAAACACAGTGGCGCGGTGTTAAACCGACTTCGATTTTTTCAAGATCGCCAATAAATTCAGGACCGTATTGTAGGCGAATTCGGGCCTGCTCAAGCAGGGTATCGAATAAGCCTTTGGGGGATTTGGAAAATAGACTATTCTCGTTCATATTGCTCCTGCAGATAGACGTACTTATTGGGATTGAATATGCCATGCAACTTCCTAATCAATGAAAGCGACTCGTTGATTATAGCACTGACCCATTTCTGAGTTTTTAGCAATCCAAAGGTCATCATTAGCCACAAACAATAAAGCCGGGGTTGGGATTCCGAACAAAAGCGCCTGTTCGAAATGCTATTTGAACAGGCGCTTAAAATCTAAGTAAAAGACTTTTCTCTTTTTTCGAGCCATTGGCTCAGCTCAGAGACCAGCTTGGGGAAGAGTTTGCCGCTAGCGATAATACCAACGTGCCCACCGGGAAGCTCCAGCAGAGTTTTATCTTGACTTCCCGCATTCGTATGCAAGGGAATCGCTGAGTCAGGCGGCACAATATGGTCGTTATTGGCCACAATTGTCAGGAGAGGACATTGGATATTACTCAGGCTAGCATGATGCTCATCGATCCAAAGCGTGTCCTTGTGCAGACGATTGTCCTGATAAAGCCAGTGAATATATTCCTGCCAGGTACCACCGGGGAAGGGCACATTGTCATTGACCCAATGCTCTAAAGTAAAGAAACTGTCCAAAAATTTCGCTGAATCTTGCTTGGCCCAGGCTGATCGCCACTTTTGCAGTGACTGCGCTGGTTTCAAAGAGACAAATCCATTTTGGATCAGTTCTGGCGGCACATTGCCCATGGCGTCCACCAAAGCATAAGGATCAAGGTGTTTAGCCTGGGTCCAAAGACTCATATAACCCGCCTTAGAGAAATCCACCGGTGCTGTCATCGAGACCAGGCCCGCGACTTTATCGGGAAAACAGGTGGTAAAGATATTGCTGACGATACCACCCAGACAATAACCAAACAAGACAGGCTTGCGGCCAGCCAGACGGGTCACTTTGCGTACGATACGATGTAAAGGCCCTGTGATCACTTCCGAAAAGGTTTGCCAGCGGTCCTCAGCCTGAGGCACGCCCCAGTCCACCAGGTAAACTTCATAGCCTTGCTCAGAAAGTGCCTTACAAAGCGAATTGGTTTCGCTTAAATCCAAAATATAATGGCGATTAATCAGTGCAGGTACCAATAACAAAGGCACTTTTTTGGAAGTGCTGGGCGCATTGGTTTTCCAGACCGTAAGCTTATTCTCTTTATAAACCGCATGCATCGGTGTTACGGGCTTGCGCTCATATGACATCGCCTGCTGCAGCAGGGGGGGGAGGGCTTGTAAGAGCGGGTCTTGCTCATTCAGCTTTGGGAGTTCCAGACTTGCGAACATCTTTGGCCTCCTCTTGCTTCAAATTTTGACTTAAAAGGGCTTTAATCTCAGCCAGTTCGCTCTCCATTTTATCGAGACGCTCTTGCACTTCTTCGTTCTCAAAGCGCGATTCGCTGACCAGGGTATTCACCTGATGTAAGGTGCGCTGTTGCATTTCCTGATTGGGCAATTGCCAGATTTCCCACAGTTTTTCAACTTGCTTGTTCCATTGCTGGCGCATCGCAAAGCTATTCTTGAGATTTTTCCCCATAAAATTCAGATAGTGGGGATTGGCCCAAAGTTGGTCAAAATAAGTGGTGACCATTTTATCAAAATAATTTTCACGTTTCATTTAGCTACTTCCTTTCAATTAAAAACCGACTGTCAGTCCGCCATCCACATACAAAACCTGACCCGTAATAAATGACGCGTCATCCGATGCCAAAAAGGCATAGGCTTTGGCCATTTCTTCGGGTTGTGCCAGGCGACGCAAGGGGACTTTAGCCACAATTTTATCGAGAACTTCCTGAGGAATCGTACGCATCATTTCGGTGTCTGTAAAGCCAGGTGCGATCGCATTGACACGAATCTGATAGCGCGCAAATTCCAGCGCCCAGGTTTTGGTCAGGGCAATCAAGCCACTTTTACTAGCCGCATAATTGGCCTGGCCGACGTTGCCCAAAGCAGAGACAGAAGATGCATTCAAAATCACACCGCTCTGTTTTTCTTTCATATAAGGGAACACAGCCTGAGCACAGATCATCGGGCCTTTAAGATTCACATTGATCACGGAATCCCAGGCTTCCTCAGTCATTTTGGCAGTCAGCGCATCACGGGTGATACCAGCATTATTAACCAGCACGTCGATTTTGCCCCATTGCTCGACCATCTCTTTGGCAGCAACTTCAACATCAGCCTTTTGAGTAATATCCAGTACCTTGGGGATCACAACTTGCCCTTTTTGGTTGAGGCGATCGGCCAATGCAAAGAGAGCTGCTTCGTCACGGTCCACCAGATAGACTTTCGCCCCTTGCGCAACAAAGTGCTGAGCACAGCAGGCCCCGATGCCATTTGCGGCACCGGTTAAGAAAACGGTTTTGTTTTGCAATTGCTGTGTCATGAATTAAGCCTTTTTAGAAACGGCCATCATGCGGTCAAACATTTCAAAGCCATTGTCGATCATTTTGTTCTGGGCATCCCAGATGCGTGACTCACCGGGTAAAGTGGTAGACCACATTTGAGAAGCACTTTGGAGATAGTCACGTTGAACGCGCTCCATTTGCTGCATATATTCTTGAGACAGTGCTTGCACTTTTTTAGACGTTTCCATCATCAATTGCGCCGATTGCGCAGGGACTTCCATCCACTGCTTAAACATTGCTTCCATTGAAGACAAGGTTTCGTTTTGCGGTTCGTTTTGGGTTTTGGTTTCTGTTTTAGACATTTTGAGTTTCCTTTTCTTTTCGAAGTCGTTGCTTCGTTTCGCTTATCCTTAGATTATCAGGCACTGCTTACAAGAAACTTACAAGCCGGGTCATTTGATTTTGTAAGTCCGTTTTTTCTTTTAAAACAGAGGGGAAATGCACCTGAAATCTAATCAAAAAAGCGCAAAATAAAGCAGGATCAACGTGACCAAAACAGACAAGACCTTGCCGATTGTGCCCAAATCGCATAAACTAGAGCTTTGCAGGCGATGAACTCGCCAGGACATCCAACCTGCTCATCCTCTTGACCCAATTAATAAAAAATTAAAAATGATACGAAGATACTTTTGAGGTAAACCCATGGTCAAAATTAGACTGAAACGCTTCGGCACCAAAAAGAAACCCGTCTACCGGATTGTTGTAATAGATTCTCGCTCACGCCGTGATGGGCGTCCGATTGAAGAAATCGGCTTTTATGATCCCCGTAAAGAGCCCAAACAAGTTGAGCTGGATCAAGAAGCTTATGCAAAGTGGCTTAAACAAGGCGCAGAGCCCACCGAAGTGGTCGCTCGCATTGTAAAAATTGCACAGGAAGCTCCCCAGGAAGCTCAGGTATAAGCAATGGCATTAAGTGAAGCCGTAGAATCTATCGTCAAATTGCTCGTTAAGCATCCTGACGAAGTCTCTGTTCAAACCTCTAGCTTTGAATCGGAAGACGATAATATGGAGCAATTAGAGATGTCCTTACAGGTACATCCCGACGATCGCGGACGTATTATCGGACGCCGTGGCAAAACAATTAATGCCTTAAGAAGCGTCGTGAAAGCAGCTGCGATTAAACAAGACCAGCGCATCAATATTGAAGTCATCGACAACTAAAAATAGATCGGTCCTGAGTCCAGCCAATTTGTGATTACAAATCTAGCTCAGCGGCCGATTTGTTATTTTTTGGAAACTGCTGAAGCTCCCCTTTTCAAAGGCTAAACTAGCCCCCTGGCCATGCTATAATCCGGCCATGTCTTCAGCAACAAACCCAGGGCAGCTAAAGAAGTGGTGGCAAGCCTTTCAAAGTACGGGAGATCGCACTGCGAGAGAAGCTTTGATCACCCACTATTTGTATTTGGTAAAATACGCCGTGGGCCGTATGTTAGTCCACTTGCCCAGCCATCTAGAAGCCGATGATTTGGTCGGCTATGGTTTAATCGGTCTGATTCAATCCGTAGAAAAATTTGAACTGGCCCGCAATATTCGCTTTGAAACCTTTGCCATGACCCGGATTCGGGGAGCGATTCTGGATCAATTACGCGCCCTGGACTGGATGCCACGCTCTCTACGCAAAAAAGCCAAGGCCGTTGAACAAGCGATTCTCGTGATCGAGCAGCGCACAGGTCAAAGTGCTAGCGAAGCCCATATCGCCCTTGAACTGGGTCTGAGCGCAGACGAACTGAGACAGCAACTCTCCGAGACCTCTTTTTTAGTGCTTTCACTCGATTATTTACTCAATCCCCATGACGCTGGCTCAGACAGCCTGGCAGCTACGATTCCAGACCCCAGCCCCTTGCCAGAACAAACCCTTGAAAAGCAAGCTCTACAAGACAGCCTGGCTCAGGCCATTCAAACCTTACCCGAGCGAGAGCAACGCCTAATCGCTTTTTATTATTTTGAAGGACTCACCCTCAAAGAAATCGGTCAGGTCTTAGGGGTTTCAGAAGCCCGTGTCTGCCAATTACACGCCCAGTCGATCCATCGTTTAAAAGTGCGGATGCATCAATTAATCAACTAAAGAGTCCTTAACTTTAACGATTTACGCATTGAGTCTTCTAAAACGAACGTGCTAAGATCACCCCACGGAGGTAAAGCTTATGCAAATGCGTCTTGATCAACAATCTCATCAACCGGTTGAAATTTGGTTACGCGGAAATATCGATCCTTCAGATATTGAGATACTCTGGAGAGAAGCTCACCGCATTCTGGCTGAGGACTGTGTCGCCGTTTGGCTTTATTTAGAACAAATCCCCCGATTAGACTACGAAGCCTTACAATTTTTGAAAGACTTCGCAAATCTATGCCATCAAAACCAAGTCTCTTTTAGCTGTATTGTGCACCAGAACGGCTTATACCAGGCGCTTCTTCAGCACAAAATACCCGTTCAACGACACGATCCAGAAAGAAAATCACATAAAGCCCACGTCTACTGATACCCGATCAGGGGCAAGGTTATGCTACAATGCAAAGCGTGCTTTATTGCCTTTAGTGGCAGAAAACCGATCATCATTGAAAGGCAGGATATAGATAGCCATATCCCGTAACACGAGTAATAACAACAGTAGTAGTAATAATCCCAGTAACCGTGCTTTGCCCGTTAACGAGCAGATCCGAGCCCAAGAGGTTCGCCTGATTTCAAGTGATGGTGAGTCCCTTGGCATTTTGAGCACTCAAGACGCCATGGCAAAAGCTAAAGAAAAAGGCTTTGATCTTGTCATGGTAACGGCAGCCTCAGTCCCACCAGTTTGTAAACTGTTGGACTACGGACGCCACCGTTATGAGCAAGACAAACGTAAAAAAGATTCCCGTAAGCGTCAACATGCAACGACGCTGAAGGAAATCACGCTCAGCTATAAAATTGGTGAGCATGATTATCAAGTGCGTTTAAAACGCCTAAACAAGTTTTTAGAACAAGGCAATAAGGTCAAGATGACGGTTCGCCTGCGTGGACGTGAAGCACAACACGCCAACCTGGCAATCGAACTGCTACGGCGTTTTGCAAGCGATGTAGAAGAACTATCTATTTTTGAGCGTGAGCCAAAATTAGAGGGATATCGGATTATCATGATTCTTATGCCTAAAAAGGAGAATAAGTAGCATCATGAAAACAAAAATGAAGACCAATCGTGCCGCTGCCAAGCGCTTTCGCGTGACAGGCACTGGCAAGTTAATGCGTCGTAAAGCCTATAAAGGTCATATTCTGACGAAAAAAAGTGCGAAGCGCAAGCGCCGCTTGTCTGAGCCTGGCCATGTTTCAGAGCCTGATCTCGGTCGTGCCATGCACCAACTTCCTTACCCCAAATACCTTCGTTAGCTTATAGTCCACAGGAGATTCAATTATGCGTATAAAAGGTGGAACCGTCACACGCAGACGGCACAAAAAGATTTTAAAAATGGCCAAAGGCCACCGGGGCAGCTTACACAAACTGTTTCGTCCTGCTAAAGAGTCTGTCTTTAAGGCTCTTAAGTATGCGACCATGCACCGTCGCACCAAAAAACGGGACTTCCGTCGTTTGTGGATTACCCGGATTAACGCTGCAGTTCGTGCACAAGGCATGAGCTATAGCCAATTTATGAACGGCCTCAAAAAAGCCGGTGTTGAAGTGAACCGCAAAATTCTTTCTGAATTAGCGATTCATGATCCAGCTGCCTTTAAGCAACTGGTAGACGCATCGAAAAGTAAACTGGCTGCATAAATTCCATTTGAAAAATTTGCTTAAGGTCAAAGCTGAGTCTCTCGGCTTTGACCTTTTTGGCGTAACAAATTGCCAGCCACCAGAACATCTCGAAGCCTATCGCCTTTGGCTAGATTTAGGCATGCATGGCGAAATGCATTATCTCGAACGTCATCTCCCCCTCAAAGCTGATCCGCTGAGCTTATTGCCCTCTGCACGCTCGATCATTGTCGTGGCTTGTAATTACTGGTCAGAGACACCCTCCGTGCTGCCAGGGGTTGCTCGCTATGCCCGGGGTGATGACTATCATCACGTCATGAAAAGCATGCTTGAGCACTTAGGCCAGGAAATCAAAGCTGACGTGCCGGAGCTAGAGTTTCGTGCATTTGTCGATTCTGGCCCGCTAATGGAAAGAGATCTGGCGACCCGTGCCGGTCTGGGCTGGAGCGCCAAGAACACCTGCCTGATAAACCCTCAGCATGGCTCCTGGTTTTTGCTGGGCTGCCTACTTACCAATCTGGACTTAGAGCCCGACAAGCCCTTTGAGAGCTTTCATTGTGGATCGTGTACCCGTTGTATCGACGCCTGCCCAACAGATGCGATTGTAGAGCCCCATGTCCTAGATGCCCGTCGTTGTATTTCTTATTGGACAATTGAGCAACGTGAAACCATCCCTGTCGATTTACGTCCTCAGATCGGAGAGTGGTGGTTTGGCTGCGATATTTGTCAGGAAGTCTGCCCCTGGAACCAGCGCTTTGCGACCCCAAGCCAAATAGAAGCCTTTAGCCCGCGTGAGTGGCTACAAACCGAAAGCCTGGCTGATTTGATTGTCTATACACCCCATCAGTTTGAATTAAAGATCGCGCCCCGCAGTCCGATCAAACGCCCCAAATATAGGGGCTTTATTCGCAATCTCTCTGTGGTCATGGGGAATCAGGGAAATCCAGACTACCGTCAACCGCTGCAGCAAGCCCTAGAGCGTCATCAGGACGATGCGATGCTCAAAGAACATTTAGAGTGGGCTTTAAAACAAATTCAATAAACCAGGCTTAAAAAGACAAAAGCAGCTCTTTGTAGAGCTGCTTTAAAGTTAATTGAGGAGCCTTTAGATCATTTCATCAGGGCTAAGATCGTAGGCATTGCGAATCGCCGCTTGTAATTGCTGCTTTTCCTGAGGACGGCTAACTGTTTTTAAGAGTTGCCGTAAAATCTCAACAGCAGTATCTGAGCCTGTCGCCCCCAGAGCACGATACACCAGACGTTTGATTTCAGCTTTGGCATCCTGGGCTAAAAACTGCTTAAGAGCCTGGGCCGCAGAAGCACAGCGACTATAGCCCAGAGCAATGATCACCGCATGAAGTAAACCGACTTGACTGAGGTTCGCGCGGCCGATCTGCACCAGACGAGCAACGGCTTCGGCAGAGCCATGTAAACCCAGTGCCCGCACAATCGTTTTGCGCAGTGGCAATTGATGCCAGGCTGCCCGATAGACTTCACGCAAGAAGTCCATACTGGCCGGGTGACGAGAGCGTCCAATTGAAAGTAAGATCGCCTGCTGATAACGCAAACTTGACCAGAAGCAATGATAAAGCTCGACCAGATCGTCGCGTTGCTGAACATCCGGATGTTTTAAATAAATCTCGATCAATGCCAGAGTCGCCGATTCATCATGTCGCCCCTGACGTAATTCTTTAAGCAGGTCTTGAACAGATAGGGCTTTAAAGGCCGCAAAAGGTTCTGGGGACTCTTGGCTTTGCCAACGCAAAGCAGAGAGAGAGCACCCCCGTGCATGCTCAAACAGATTCACAGCATGATAAGTCAAACTAGTTACCATTTGGTCTAGAAGCCGGGGCGATGCGATAACCTGACTCTGAGCCAGTGGCATCGGATGCATAATAAAGACTGAAATCGGCGATAATTGCAACATTGATACTTCCAGAATTGGACTGATACTTAATTATATGCAAATTAAAATTAAATCTTGCTTAACCTAAGCATAATTAAAATATAATTCCTCAATCGTCTGGCTCAGACCTGATCTAATCGATTGCTTTTCTCAAGCAACTCAGTCAACATCTCTGTTTGTAACTCCTGGATCTGATACATTCTCTGCCATTGATGAAAGAGCATTTGGTCCATTTTCATATGTAATTGGCGAATCTCTAATTCCGCTTTTAGGTTGATCTGAAAATCATGCTCACTGTGAACGCGATCTCTGGCCTCCTGACGGTTTTGACTCATCATGATTAAAGGCGCTTGCAAGGCAGCCAATGCTGACAACGCCAGATTGAGCAAGATATAGGGAAAGGGATCAAAGGGATGCCAGAGCCAAACCAGAGAATTCAGCCCAATCCAAACACTCAAAAAAAGTGCGAACGAAATAATAAAGGCCCAGCTGCCCCCAAACTTTGCAATTTGGTCAGATAAACGATTAGGCCAGGACGTGCCCTGGCTCTCTTCCAGAGCTAAGTTCTCAGAAAGGGTTTGTTGTTCCAAAATACTGCTGACGACTTCTTGCTCAAGCTGAGTCATCTCTTCTTGCTCTTTGCCCATCAAAGAGCCAATCAGAGAGTGACGCTCCTGGGTCAAACAGTTATGACAAAGTAATATAGGATCCACCAGACCCTGCTGCGTTAACTGCGGCCGCAAATGAGCGGGGACTGGGCTAAGTGGGCCGGTATTTTGCTTACAAAGCGAACAGGTCTGCATTATTTTGCTCACTGATTTTCTCCGTCACTTGAATTTTTCTGCAAATATTTTTGCTTACGAAAATGGTAAGACCACACCACGATGCCGATGACTACAAAAATAAAACCAACAAGTACTTCATAGTGCTTAATATCAGCAATGACTAACTCTAGGGTTTGACCAAAGAAATAGCCCAGAGTGCCGATACTTATGGCCCAGATGGCTGCCCCTAGAATATTTAGAACCAAGAACTTGGTGGGAGCAACCTTACTTAAACCAATTAAAGTGGGTGTGATTGATCGTAACCCGTACAGAAATCGAAAACCAATAATCAGTAATGTTTGGTGCTTTTCAAGCAGTCTAAAAATTTTGTCTGCTTTGGTTTTCCAACCTGGATGTTTATCAAGGATACTTTGCCCCTTATAGCGACCCATATAATAAAAAAGTTGATCACCCAATAGCGTACCTAAGAAAGCAGACACGATGACCCAGGGCAATTGAAGATAGCCTCGATGCGCAGCAAAGCCTGCCAAAGCAAGGATCGTTTCGCCCTCCAGAAAAGTACCTATTGCAACCGCAGCATATCCATAGCTTGAGATAAATGCTTCTAAGTCCATCTTATGCCTATTTTTCAAGAGCAGTTTAGTTTGCTCTGAGTAACATACTACACCCATTGGAATCAACTCTCAGATTAATTCCACAAGCACTAAGTTTCAAACGAATGTTTACAATGACAAGCTCATTTGAAGCCGATTGAAAGAATCAATCGCAATTTTGCCGATTATTTTTCAGATCGACTCTATAATTTATTCAAATCGACTACATTGCCTACAAAATCTGGAATAATGAAGACTATGATTGATCAAGAGTTTGAAACCTATTTCAGCCTAAAAAACGGGCAACGTGTTTTGATTCGCCCCTTGCAAGCGAAAGATGCCAGTTCCATGCAAGCCGGTTTTAAAACCCTGTCTCAGGAAACGATCATCAATCGATTTTTAGGCCCCAAGAAGCAGATCAGTCAAGCAGAATTGGATTATTTCACACATTTTGATGCCCATCAGCACTTTGCTTTGGGGGCAGGTATCCAATCAACTCCTGGGGCTGAACTCGAAGGAGTCGCCATTGCCCGCTGGATGCGACGCGACGAACTCCCCTCACAAGCTGATTTTGCGCTACTGATTCAAGACGCTTACCAGGGCCAGGGGCTAGGAACCTGCCTGATGCGACTCTTAATCCAGGGCGCCAAGGAACAAGGCTTAGAAAGCTTGCACGGGACCTGTCTGGCTTATAACCAGGCGATGCAGGCGCTACTCAAACGGCTGGGGCCGGTGCGACTCACACGTCTTGGCAATGGTGAGATCGATATTTTGCTTATGCTCACCGATTTTTGAGCCACGGACTCAAGCGCTCATGCAAAAAGCCTCCCTGAGGAGGCCTTTTGTAATATCGTATTTATTTATACAAATGAAAGCTTAAGCTACCAGGTACTGGAACCGGTCCGATACCAAAGCTAGCGGTGCCATTAATCTGATTGGCACTGGCAGAAGCCTTTTTAACAGTCACTTTCATGCGTGCAATCGGCGCTCTAAACTCAACTTCCTGGTGAGTCGCTGTATTGGCCCCTAAATAGACTGTGACTGGACCTTCAATTAAGAGTTTATTATTGCCCCGATCAAATAGGTGATAGGTAAAACCGCTTTTTTCTTTTTTGACTTCAAAGCGAAATTTAACATTATTAGTCGGGCTAGACAATTTTTGTTCAACCAATTGTTCAATCGCTTTGCGCGCAAAGGAGTTGAGGGTAATATCTTGCTCCATCGTGATCGCTTGCGAACTGCCCTGGGTAAAAACCATTGTGCCTTTGGCCAAACCGGAGGTGCGGATTTGGCTGCCTTTGGGCATGCCCAGCATTGCGGGTAGTGTGCTTTGTTGCTTCATAGCTGCAGCCTGAGCTGACTGGAAAGAACTATTTTGAACAAAGGGAAAGGGGAGTGTGGAAAAGACGCTCAGAAGAGCACCTGCCAGAATAAAGTATTTAATTTTCATAGCCCTATTATAGGCAATGCCCTAACAGAAATAAACAGACTAATCAAAAAAAGATCCCATGAGCTAACAAATGCTAGCTATCGAATACCTTCGATTGATGGCAATATCACTTGTCTATTGTCTTATTTTGTTGCGGGAACACAAGTTTAGACGTTTGCAGCTCTTTACTGAGAACACGAGCCAAATCCACCATCAATGCTCTCTTGCTTCTCAAGCCGCTTCAAAGCAGAATAATGGCGCAGGCCCATGCCCTGCAGCGCTTGAAAACCCGTGTTTTCATAAAACCCCTTCAGATTTGAGTCACAACACAAGTCCACCATATATAAATGAGACAATTGGGCTGACATTTTCTCAACCAAAGCCTGGCCGATACCTTGCCCCTGAAAATCAGGGAGTACTTCTAGCAGAGGAATATAAGCTGAGAGCTGACCATCAGAAATAGCATAAATAAAACCCACGACCTGCTCTTGCTCACAAGCGATTACAAGACGATATACCCCTTGCAAAATTTGATACAACACTTGCTCAGAGGGTGGCTCTGGCCAACCCACAAAGAAGCCCTTAAAGTCTGCCGCCTGAAAGGAATTGATATCGGTCTGATAGCGAATAGTCATTACACATGCTCCTTAAAAATGGACACTATTGGCTTCTAGCATATCCCAGCTTCAGCGCTGAATCAGATCCAGCTCACAAAATATACGTTACAATGAGGCCACAACACGATCTGAAGAGGACAATATGGACCTGATAAGTGAACTGCACCAACGTGGCCTGATAGAGCAAATTACCGATGAAGACGGTATTCGTGAACTCCTAAAAGAAAATAAAAGCCCGATCTATATTGGCTTTGATCCTACCGCGAAGAGTTTGCATGTGGGCTCGATGGTGCCCATGATTGTACTGGCGCATTTTCAGCGTGCCGGTCACCGCCCGATTGCTGTGGTGGGGGGAGCCACCGGTATGATTGGGGATCCCAGCGGGCGATCTTCTGAGCGCAATCTGATCACCACTGATCATGTGGCTGAAAACCTGGCCGGTATTCGCCAGCAATTGCAGTCATTTTTGGATTTTGAAGGCGATTGCCCTGCCTCCCTGGTCAATAATGCTGACTGGACAGCGCCGATGTCCTTTTTGGATATGCTGCGTGATGTGGGCAAATACCTGACTGTTAATTATATGATGGCAAAAGAATCTGTTCGCCGGCGCCTGGAAGACCGCGATCAGGGCATTTCTTATACCGAGTTCAGCTATATGATTTTGCAGGCCTTTGACTTCTTGCACTTATCCAGAGCCGAAGGCTGCCTTTTGCAAGGGGGGGGCAATGATCAATGGGGCAATATCACAGCAGGTATTGACCTGATCCACAAAGCCGAAGGCAAACAAGCTTATGGCCTAACCTTCCCCTTGATCACCACGGCCAGTGGTGAGAAATTTGGCAAGTCAGCTGGCAATGCCGTCTGGCTCGACCCTGAAATGACGTCACCTTATGAGTTTTACCAGTACTGGCTGCAAACCGCAGATGCCGATCTTGAGCGCTGTCTCAAGATTTTTAGCTTTTTGACTTTAGACGAAATCCAGGAGATTGTCACCCAGCACGCCGAGAACCCCGAGCAGCGTTATGGCCAACGTCGTCTGGCAGAAGCCATGACCGAAATGCTCCACGGCACTGATGAAGTCAGCAAAGCCCAATTGGCTTCAGAAGTTCTCTTTGGACGGGAAATCAAAGGACTCTCCGATCGCGATTTGGCGTCTATCTTTGCAGATGTGCCATCGAGCGAAATGCAGCACAGTGAATTGGGCGAGCTGAAGCTGATGGATCTGGTGCGTGAAAGCGGTTTGGCCAAGTCTAATGGCGAAGCCAAGCGTCTGGTTCAGGGCGGTGGAGTCTATTTGAATAATCTCAAGTGCAGCGATCCCTTCCAGGCCATCACCCACGCTGAACTGGCTTCAGAAACCACATTGGTACTCCGCAGCGGCAAGAAAAAGTACCATTTGATTCGCTTTAAATAAAGACCCGAGACAAAGTCTAGTATTAAAAATTAAGATTTGTTAAGATAGGTAACGTATTGTATCCGGAATCACTTAAGCTGAGTGATTCCGGATCAACCCTGTCTTGTAGAGAAGGTCAGACTATGTATATTGCTTTTTTATTATCGGTCTCCAGCTTTTTTATATCTTCGGCCATCTGGCGGCATTATCCCCCCTCTGCTGAGAGCCACTTTGATTCATCCCCCGCTTTTCAGACCGGCGCCTGGCTAACGAAGTCCCCTGGCACTCCGCTTATCTTTGAAGCACAAACACGCCCTGATCACCCAGGCCACAGCGATTAAGCGCTAGCGCCCGTCGCTTCCAATAGAGACATTTTGTAGCTTCTGTGAGGCTGAAAGGCCGCTGCAAAGCCTGCCCTTTGCGATAACGTTCAGAAGCCCAAAACTGAAAAACCGTACTATCATCCCAGGATCGCAACAATTTTAACCCCTGTTGCTGAGCCAAGATTGTTAATCCCCTACGCGAAAACAAATAGAGGTGTCGCGGGGGATCCCATTGCACCCAATCGTGTCCATAAGTCTGAAAAGCCCAGCTATCGACCAGAGGTACCCGCACCACAATCTGGCCTCGTGGGCTCAGGCGCTGACGCGCTTCAGCCAACAAGCCTCCTGGATTAGCAACGTGCTCCAGGCTATGATGAAACATGATCAGGTCAAAGGGTCCTTGCTCCAAATCGCTCAGATCAGTAGCAAGCACTTGTTTATTCTGAGGATCTGCCAGGGGATCAATGCCGGTCACATCACGATAGCCCAGCTCTCTTAAGGCACTTACCAACACGCCCTGGCCTGCACCCACGTCCAGAATACGGCTGTGACGGTGCAAAGGCAAACTCGCCAGCGAAGCTAGCGCTTCATAAGGCTGTAGATAAGTCAAAAATCGGCTTGGGGCCATCAACGGATTAAGCAAAGCCCGATTGCGCTGCTGCCTTAACCAGGCTTTCCAGGCGGCTGGCTGCCCCCTCTGATAGGTATAATAAGCAGCGGGATAATAAGCACTCAGGTCATCAGGAACCTGCACTATTTGAAGCGTGCCGCAATCGCTACAGAGAAAATAGCCAAAAGGCTGCAAGGTTTCAAACATGCGTTCTTTAGCAAAATGGCTTGGAAACACTCCTGAACGCTCACAAATACGACAGGTTTTCAGAGAATATTCAGCAGGCTGCACTCTAAATATCTTTGCCCGGATGCTCACTGACAGCGACCAGATCATCAGCTTCCAGCTGAAGTGGGTCTTGCTTCAGGCGCTGTTGATAACGCTGCAATTCGGTTTCAGTTTTCAGAATATCTTGCTTGATTTCATCAAACGCTTTGCGGGCTGCATCACTATGCTCCGCTTCCTGGGCCCAGGCGGCTCTCTGATCGGTCAAATACTTCAGCCGTCTTTCGGTCTGGCGAGCCGAACGGCGATCACTGCTCTGTTGCCAGCGCTTACGCGCCGCAGCTAAGTCCAGCAGACTCAGAGCAGACTCAGGCAAAGCACCTTCGATCTTATCTTCTGCCAGGCTCACAGCCAGGCTCAACATATCCGGCTGGATTTCTAGCTCATGGTGATCTTGCAAGCGCTTACGCCACAGATCCAGAATATGTACGCAAAAAGCACTGGGCGGTTGGGGCACTTCAAAAATCTGAAACAAGTGGCGAATTAAGGTGCGCTCTTCGAGGACTTTAAAAAACTGAGGCGTGGTCGTGGCGATACAGTGCACACGATTCTCTTCGAGCAGTGTCAACAATTGCTGGGTAATAATAAACTCCAGCTCCTTTTTTTGTGCCAAGAACAGCTGGTGGATGTTTTCAATCACCAGGATAATATCGCCTGACTCTCGAATCTCGGACATAATCGAGGAGGTCACGTCGTAGAGTTGCTCATCACTGGTTCCCGCTTCGGCCAGCATACGGTCGATATATAAAAAGACGACCCGACAATGAGAAAAGCGCTGATAGACCCTGGAGTCCAAAATATACTGGTTGAGAGAATGAATCAGAGCGGTTTTGCCAACACCATGCTCCCCGACCATCAATACATTGTGCTTGTGCTGCATGCCCAGGTATTGCATCAGGCGCTCAGCCATCGGCTCCCATTCGATTACCCGCTCTTGCAAACCTTTTTCGAGGCGCGCTGTCAAATCGAGACTGTAGCGATCCAGACTGGCCGTACGAATCGAGACATTTTTTTTGGCAAAGCGCAGGCGCAACATATTCCAACGCAAATGATTGAGATTGAGCCCCGTTTGGGTCAAAGCATCAACACCCTGGCCTTCCCCGGTTTCAACCAGACCCAATAAGAGTTGGTCCGTATCAACTTGCTTGAGCCCCAAAAGCTGGGCCTCGACTTCGGCCAAACGGAAAATATCCTGAACGGTTTCCGAATAAATAATATCCATTGGCATTTTTTGAGCCAGAACTTCCTGACGCAATTGACTACGCAAAGCCCGCGGGTCGATTTGTTTAGCGGTCAATAGTTCACTCACCAGGGTCTCGGGGTCACGCAAGAGTCCCAACAATAGATGATCGCTTTCGACCAGACTGCTACGCTGTTGGCGCGCTTCTTCCTGGGCGTACATCACAGCCTTCAGGGCGGCTTCCGAAAAATGTTCAAGCATGGTTGGCTCCAAAAAGTGTCGTTATGATCTCAGCTTGCTGATGGGCTTG
The DNA here is from genome assembly GCA_037968875.1 of Candidatus Sericytochromatia bacterium. Classification (GTDB taxonomy): domain Bacteria; phylum Cyanobacteriota; class Sericytochromatia; order UBA7694; family UBA7694; genus JBBKWI01. Next base: position 20,795 of record JBBKWI010000030.1, read on the forward strand.
CAGGCCCCGTTTGAGTCGACTACAAGACTCACAACTCCCGCAATGGCTCTCACCAGAAAGATAGCAAGACCAGAGCGATTGCAATGGAACGCTCAATCGCAAGGCTTCTTGCACGATCTCCATCTTATTGAGGTGTTGTACATACGAGATCACCCGGCTCTGAGACTGGGTCGAAAAAGCCAAACTGCGATTAATGGCTTCACTAAACTGAGGCGTATTGTCAGGGAAGGTCGCTGCTTCTTCAGCATTAAAACCGGTAATAATCTCCTGATCCCCGGCGGCATCAGCAAAGCAAGCGGCGATATTCAGCATCAGGCCATTGCGATTGGGCACCCAGACTTTATTGGCACTGTCTAAAGTCACTGCGATCACTTTATCCAGGTCTTCGATCGCGACCTGAGGCAGTGCTTGCTCAGAGCTGCTTGATAAAGCCGATTGGGTAATTTGACCCAACCAGGGCAGCTCAATTTTTTGCAGCGGAATATCATATAAAGCAGCGATCACCTGGGCCTGTCGCCACTCGGCAGCCGCCGCTTTTTGACCGTAATCAAAGGCCAGCCCCAGACGAATCTGCGAGCCCGCTTCCCGTGCCAGTGCCAAAGACACGGTCGAGTCTAGCCCGGCAGATATTAATGCTATTGCGTTTCTCATGCTTACAATGTAGCGGATTCAAGCATCTGGTGGCAATTCAGCTCAAGCTTTAAATAAGGCATCTTGTCTCCAAAATCTCAGTCATATTACTTAAGAGTAGACGCTGGCAATATAATTAACGGTTTGTTTTATGGCATTTCTCGAAAAGTAATGCCAGCAACCTGATCGCGCAGATCAATGTCACAGCTGATTTCATATGGTGGTAAACGCAAATTTTTGGTGCCACCCGCTTCGGCCACGGGGTAAGCCTCTCTCAGCAAAGTGCGCCCCTGAGCATCCAGTATATAGACCGTGATACGGCCATTGTTTAGTCCTGCTTTGGCCTGTAAAGGAATCCCCTGATCACGAGAAACAATGGCTAAGCTAGGTTCTCCCAGCAATTTGCAATAGACCTGTTTTGTTTTCAAAGCCACAGCTCCTGGTCAATATTAATTTTTAGTTAAATCAAGCACAATATGTAGTGCCATCGGTCATAAAGATAACAACTCAAGTTGTATTTAAGACTTTATCAATAGAGGACACTATGTTTTTAAATCCCTTTAATCTCGGCTCTACCGCTAGCCAGGCCAACTCTACTCAAGCGTACAATAATTCCCAACTCAATCAATTGTCTCAGCGTCAGCAATATAGCCAAACCGATTTGGCTCAACAAGCAGCTGCCTCACGCGCTAAGCGCCTCGACAGTTTATTTACCGGCCTAACTAATCTCTTAGAGCAAGCGGTTGTCAATAATCTAGCCACCCATGGCCCGGATATTATTAATGACTATCTCGATTATGCTCTGGCCCGACTCAATGGTAACAACACCGGTGATTTACCCGAAGGCTTAGAAGACTATGCCAACGAACTCGAGCAATTGATTTCAGACATCGTGGCAGCCTGGGACGCCCTGTTGAGCTCAGGTGATCTCAACGGAGAAACCGACACCACCCAGATTCAATCTTTTGGTAGTGTGCTCGAAATTTTGGAACGCATTGCTAACCGTCGCCTGGAAGCCATGATGGCCAACAATCTCTACGCTCAGTGGCGAGATCTTTACCGCAACGGCTTTGATCAGGTCAAAGACAATCTCTTCACCGAAGGCAGTGAAGCCACACGCAGCTTACCCGCTGGTGTAACCCCGGCTGTAGCTCAGGCCATTGTTGATGGTGACAATAGCACGATCAGCCTCGACAACATAGCCATTTTATCTTTCTTACAAACCGCTCTCAGCGCCAAACGCGAAGGTGGAGCCCCCGTACTGAACGAAGACTTACAAGCGCGTGTTGCCGAAATCTTAGACAAATGCGGTTGCAGCCCCTCACAAATCGGCTAAATTTAAAACAAAATTCAAAAGCGGCGAGTTGATTAGCTTCAACTCGCCGCTTTGCTTATGGGGATTTGGATTAGATGTCGCGCTGTTGCAAGACCAGGCCACTGGCCAGCATAAAGAGCACAATATAAATACCTGAGACCACAAATAACGAGGGATCTGGACTGGCCGGTGGGCTCATGCCAAAATAAGCTGGCAGTGGGTTCGGAAGTAATTTACTCAGGGCTTCCAGAGGTAAGTAGGGCGCCCAGCTTTCGGGTAAAAAGCGATAACGCAAGACCGGCTCAGCCACCAAAACATAGGCCAGGAAAGCGATGATACTCAGGCCCTGCTTGCGTAGGATCGTAGCGACCAACAAAGCAAAGCTCATATAGCCCAGCAATTGCACAAAGTAATAGCCCAGGAATTCGGCTTTTGTATAAGAGAACTCAGGTGAGCCGGTTTCACTTAAAAAGAGGCCGCACAAAAGCGCTACCGTAGCCGCCACCAGCGTCGAGCCAATCGCAAAAAGCAAGATCAGTAAAATTTTGCCGCCAATCGTCTGCCAGCGACTGAGACCGTCGATAACATTCTGGCGCACGGTACGAAACTGGTATTCATTGGTCACCACCAAAATCACAAAGAAATACAATAAAATATTGAACCAGCTTGCGATATAGGTCGTGTTATGCCAAACATCAGGGAAATTATAGAAATTAAAACCCAAAGTAAACTGCTGAATCTTGACATTAAAACGGTAAAGCGAGACAAACAAGGCGGGCATTAAGACGGTATAAGCCAGTACTGCCGCCCAAAATGAGCGATAAGGGATCAGTTTGCGTAATTCAATTTCAAGTAGCTTCATCAGCAGTTAACTCCAAGAAGGTTTCTTCTAAGCCTTTTTGTTGGGCCTGCAAATGAGACAAGAGCAGCCCCTGCTCAAAAGCATGGCGATTCAAATCCGCTGCTTTGACATCTTCGTCGACAATCAATTCCAAGACAGAGCCCTGAGTCGTGACCGACTTGACCCCCGGATGCTGACGAAAGAGCTCACGGGCGGCTATCAGATCAGGAGCAGCTACCAAAATTCGATTCTCTGGGCGCAAGACCTCAGAAATTTCACCGGCAGCCAGTAGATTGCCACGCTTAATGACAGCCACATGGGTGCAGATTTTTTCCACTTCATCTAGAATATGGCTGGCCAGAATAATCGTTTTGCCTCGTTCGCCGATCGCCTGAATAATACGACGCATATCGGCAATGCCCTGAGGGTCCAGACCATTGGTCGGCTCATCAAGTACAAGCACATCTGGATCAGACAATAAAGCAGCAGCGACAGCCAGACGTTGACGCATGCCCAGTGAATAGGTTTTAAAAGGAGTCTTATGACGATCCCAGAGGTCGACTTGCTTAAGCGCACCCTCGATATTATCAAAAGAACAGCCTTTAATCGCAGCCACAACTTCCAGGTTTTTGACAGCCGATAAATAAGGATAGAAATTAGGCGTTTCCAATAAAACCCCTATTCGGCGGCGATGGAGATAAGAAGGCTCTTGTTCAAACCAACGGTAGCTTCCGCTATTGGCGCGAATCACGCCCAAAATAATGCCCAGGGTGGTGGTCTTACCACTGCCATTGGGCCCCAGGATGCCATAGATATTACCAGCGTCTACCCGTAGGTTGAGCTGATTGAGCGCCTGGTTTTTACCATAACGCTTGGACAGTTGATTGATTTCAAGTATACTCATGCTCAAAGATTATACCGGAAATGACTGCGCATTGTTTATTCCCTGCATTATATCCGCATAATTTTGCGCCCAAGAACTTTGATTTAGCCTCATAATAAAAAGAACTAGTTTTGAACAGAAATGCCCATAACGATGTCTAGATTAAGAACGCTACTTACTTTAAAAGAGGAACCCTGATGTCTGAAAAAAGTTTTCCGCAATTGTTTGCTGGCTTAACTGTGATTGCCCTGGCCCTTGTGATTGCTGCCTGGTTTGGCTCTCAAGCTATACAAGGGTTAAAAAACGCTGATAACACCATCAGTGTGACGGGTTTTGCGCGCAAAGCAATCAAAGCTGATCTTGGCGTCTGGCGCAGCACCATCCAGACCGAAGCCCCCACCCGTCAGGCCGCTTATAAACAAGTCAGCGCTGATCTGGCAACTGTCAAATCATATTTCACTGTGCAAAAACAAGTCCCCGAAGAAGCCCTGAGTGTCGGAAATTTAGATACCCAAACTCTCTATGAACTCTTGCCCAATGGTAGCAATTCCAATCAGGTGCGTGGTTATTTAATGACCCAGTACCTTGAGATTCGCCTGCCTGATGTCGAGCAAATTGAGAAATTGGCTCAGGACTCCCAGGAACTCTTAAATCAAGATCTGGTTTTTGAATCCAGATCTCCTGAATTTCTCTACACCAAGCTGGGTGATTTACGGGTTGAAATGCTCGCTCAGGCCAGCCAGGATGCGCGCCAACGGGCGGCCAAAATTCTCGAAAGCGTGGGCAATCGCCTTGGCCCCGTGCGTTCAGTGCGAACGGGTGTTTTCCAGGTCACGCGACCCAATTCAACCGAAGTCAGCGACTATGGCACCTATGACACCCAGACTATCGACAAAGACATTACTGCTGTTTTAACGATGAGTTTTGCAGTGAACTGAATCACTTGCAAAGCTTAAAATATTACAATAAGTTAAGCTTTGCAAGTCTCAGCTGATTTTCACTTTTTTTCACTTAAAGAGGTGTGTTTCAATATATACATCACCTAAATTATCCGTTGGAAAAATGAATGCAATCAGCCTCTCGCCTTGAAAATGAAGCCGAGCGCCTCGAAGCCCTGCTGCAGTACCAAATTTTGGATACAGATTCTGAGCCTGAATACGACCAATTGGTCGAATTGGCTGCAACAATCTGCAAGACGCCAATCTCGCTGGTCTCTTTAATCGACAAAAATCGACAGTGGTTTAAGGCTGCTCATGGCCTGGGTGCGCGTGAAACTGCCAGAGAACTGGCTTTTTGTGATCATGCCATTCATGGGGAACATCCTTTTATTGTCAGCAACGCTCTAGAAGACCCACGTTTTGCAGATAATCCTCTGGTCATAGATGGCCCTGAAATTCGTTTTTATGCTGGCGTTCCACTCAAAAACAAAGACGGTTTCCCGCTGGGGACACTCTGTGTGATTGATCAAAGCCCGCGAGAATTAAACGCGGATCAAATTCGTGCTCTAGAAATTTTAGCCAATCAAACCGTGCAATTAATGGAACAGCGCCTGTATTTTTTGCAACAAAAGTCTGCCATGCAAGAGCTTGAGCGTCAACACAATATACTCAATAAAATACACCACTTTAACTTGCGTATGCTGCGCTTACTTGGTGATGAATTCGAAGACCCCGTCACTGATCTCTCCGCCTTATTAAAGCAAGTCTCTGAACAAGAGCAGATCCCAGAAAGTCTAAAGCAAACCAGTCAGGAGCATTTAATCCAGCTAAGTGGAATGCACCAATCCCTTGACTATTTGGTGCATTGGCAAGAATTACAAACTAAAACCAGCCCGAAAACCACGCAGCCCGTGAATCTGAATCAAAGCCTCGCAACGGTGATTCAGCGACAAGAAGCTTTGGCCACACAAACAAACAAACAAACAAACAAAAAGGTTTTATTTGCAACGCAGGAAGCCGATCTACTGATCCAGGCAGATCGTCAAGGCTTGCTCTTTGTACTCAACGAATTGCTCCACAATAGCCTGAAATTCAGCTCTGCTGGCAGCACGATTCAAATCGAGCTCAGCAAGGGTCACGATCATGTAAATTTACGGATTACAGATACTGGCCCTGGTTTTGGCCTGCAGCAGCTGCAAGCGCTACAGAACAATCTCCCTCTGGATCCCAGTATGGACTCTTTTAAGCAACAGGGACTGGGATTAGGCTGGCTGATCTCACAGCGTTATTTAAACGATTACTCAGCACAAATTGAAGTCAAAAACAGATTCGTTGGCGGAGCTGAAGTCCAGTTGAAATTTGTGCGTCAAGTAGACAAGGAAACAAAAAGTGGGTAGACTTGCTCTTGATTCTGCTGCAGAAGTAAGTGCAAAAACAACAACGATGAAGAGAGCTAAAATAAATGATTCTGCTCTCCAGATATCTGTTTCTGTATTAATTAAATAGACCATTGGAGAACAAATGATAAAAGCACCTATACCCCTCAATGAAGCCGCACGTCTGCAGTCATTACTTGATTATCAGATATTGGACACCCCTCCCGAACCCGAGTACGATCAATTGGTCGAATTAACAGCGAAGATCTGTGAAGCGCCCATTTCTCTGGTTTCCCTGAGTGATTCAGACCGCCAATGGTTTAAAGCAAGCTACGGTATGCAAGGTGTTTCAGAAATATCACGTGAAGTGTCTATATGTTCACACGTTTTGAACTCAGTAGGCCCCTTTGTGGTACCTGACGTATTAGAGGATGAGCGCTTCTTTGATAACCCACTGGTCACTGAGGGACTAAATATTCGCTTTTATGCCGCCATGCCACTGACTAACGAGCAGGGATATGCACTGGGAAACCTGTGTGTATTTGATCAAAAGCCCAAGCAACTGACTCCTGAGCAAACCCGGGCACTTGAGATCTTGGGGCATCAAGTTGTGCAAGTCATGGGGCAACGACTTTATGCCCTGAAACAAAAATCTGCCTTACAGGAACTTGAGCGTCAGCACAATACACTCAATAAAATGCATCACTTTAATTTGCGCATGTTGCGCTTATTAGGGGACGAATTTGAAGACCCCGTCAGTGACCTGTCCGCTTTACTCAAAACAGTTTCTGAGCAAGAACATCTTCCAACCAGCCTCAAACAGGCCAGTCAAGAACATTTTTTGCAATTGACTGAGATTCATCAATCCCTCGACTATTTGGTGCATTGGCAAGAGTTACAAAGTAAATCACAATCACCTGCGACAAGTCGCTTAAATCTGCTGACAGCACTTGAACAAGCTATCCAAAGTAAATCTGTATTGGCAACTCAAACAGACCATGAATTCATTTTAAGGGTTTGCGAGGAGCAGTACTGGGTACATGCACAATCTCAAGGACTGACGTTTGTGCTGAAGGAAATCTTGCACAATAGTTTGAAATTTTCTTCAGGTCAGATCATCGAGCTCAACTTAAGCAAAGATGAAGCTGGGATAAGTTTAAGCATTTGTGACACCGGTTCTGGCTTTGGAGCCCTTCAATTGCAAGCCTTGCAACACAATCTTGCACCTGTATCAACAGTGGGCGCTCACTTCGAAAAAGGGCTGGGCTTAGGCCTGATGATTTCAAAGCGCTATTTGCAAGCCTGGAATGCAAAATTAGTAATTCAGAACCGTGAGCCTAACGGAGCAGAAGTTAGACTGGTATTTCCTCACCACAAAGGTTGAGTTTGCGCTTGTTCAATCCGCTGTAGGCGATGCTCAAGCACCGAAACATTGCCAGCAGCAGCTCCTGCAACCATTCCATGCAGACCGGCAATAATCGCCGTGCCGGTACCGGGCAAGGTCATTAAAGCTTGCCCGACACCGGTAGCGGCACCAATCATGCCGCCGATCACGGTTCCTGCGAAGCGCGTACTTGCGACTTGCCCTGCAAAAGCAGCATTGGCAGAGGCAATATTGCCGCGAAAGCCACCCACTCCCAGACGGTTTAAGAAAAGAAAGGGATCGCTCAGGGCATCGTTAACCGCTCGACCTAAAGCCGTATGCCCAATCTGCTCCATAACTTCAGAAGCAGGCTTAACTACAAAGCTATCCTGAATCCAGGTGGGTAATTCGGGGGATTTAGGCGCAGGCGTCTGAACAGGAGTCTGCCCGACGATGTCCTGATATAAGCGAGCTGTTGGTGTGGATTGAATATGCATAAATATTAAATAAATGTTTACTTAATATTAACTTAACAAAAACCCAAAGAAAGATCAAGCTGTTTTTGAGAAAATTCGCTAACTCAGCTAACTCAAGCAATTAAACGTCGTTGAGCAGGTCTTCAAGATCTTCACATTCTTTGAGCTGATTTACATCCAACATAAAAGTACCCGTTTCATCGAGCCCATCTTCAACTTGCTCGCCTGCCGCTGATTCGGTTTTAACGGATTCAGCTTCAGCTTTTTTTTTGTCGGTTTTCTTAAAGAGTTTGCTTAACATAGGTGCCTCCTGAGTGTTCTCATTTTATTGTAGCTGAAAATACACACATATTCCAGAACAAGCTGCAGTAAAAGCGATTGGCAGCAGCTATTAAACAAACAACTTTACTCGAGATAAAGACCCAAACGGGTATTTAACCCACCCATGCCATCCGGGTGCAAATTATCTGACTCAGGGTCAGGGATCCAAGTCTGATCATCAATCACAAACTTATAAGCATAAACCCCTTTAAAAGGAAACTCATGCTCTAGAGTCCAGGTCTGGGTTTCAGGTATTTTGCTCATCAAGAGGCGATCGGCCTGCCAGTCTGTAAAGTCACCGGCGACCGCGACACGTGTCGCCTCCCCTGTGGGGTCCTGATAATAAAAAGTCACTTGCCGGCGTTTGACATAAGGCGAATCGGAACGCTTTAGGCGACGGCGATAATGATCATTCTCGGCCTCTTTGACGCACTTGCGAGGGTGAATCAGACCATAGCCCTGCCTCTCGATTGGAATATCAAAGATTTTATCAGTGGTACTACAAAGAATTTGTTTGACCCGACGTGGGCTGAGCTCAGGGTTAGCTTCGAGCATCTGGGCAATAATCGAACAAACAATCGGCGCAGAAAAAGAGGTGCCATCGACATGCTGATAATGCATGCCGACAATTTTTTGTTGCTCGATCCAGTCTTGAATCATTTGACTCAAAGTCTGATCATCACTGGCGAGATCATCACTATCAAAGGGCAAGTCTTCAAAGTTCTCTTGTAGCAAATCCCGGGCTGCTGCTGAATCTAGCTTGGCTGCTTTAGATAAAATCTCGGCCTGTCGATAAAAACGGGTTTCGGGTAAGATCGGTGCTGCCACCCAAATCCCTGGCGCAATCAACTCAGGTTTCATCAGGCCATCAATCGTGGGGCCATACGAAGAATGGTACATGCCATAATCGTGAGGATTGAGTTGATTCTTATCATCAAACCCACCTACCGTAATCACCGAAGGCGCTGAGGAGGGCGGCGTAATCTGATTGGCTGTCTGTGAATGACCATCATTGCCTACGGCCACAACCACCACGATACCCGCCTGAACCAAAGCCTCGGCCATCTGATCAAGGGCATTGTCCAAATACGATTTTTCATGACTTTCGCCCAGAGAAATATTCACAATCCGAATATTATAGGTCTCATGATGCTCTAGCACCCACTTCAGACCTTTGATCATATACTCGGTTTTAATTCGGCCTTCGCGATCGGAAGCCTGCAATAAAATCACGTCACTATTATAAGCAATGCCTTTGTAGAGACCATTTGATAAATAGCCATTGCCAGCTGCTGAGAGTGAGGTCTGCATACCATGCCAACTATTATCGCTGGGTTTTTCAAAATCCATTTCGCGATCGGGATCAGGAATATTGACATAGGCCAACACCCTATTATTAGGCATGGTCAGATCTGGGTGGGGATAAAAACCTGAATCTAGAAAAGCAATTGTGATGCCTTTGCCAGAATAACGGGAGACCACGTTCAGCCGCAGGGGGGTTGGGATGACTTCATAATCGCTTTGCTGATAAATCGGAAAAAAGCCACTCAGTTCTGAGACCAGTGAATCATTGGGGTACTTAAGAGAAAGCTCAAAGAGCGATTGGGAAGTAAAGGGTTGTTGTTGGTCGTCCAGGAAGAGATGGAGCTGTAAGACGTCGATTTGGTCAAGATATTCCTGGACAATTTCACGGGTTTCTTCATCAATCAGAATATAGCGGTCAGAACCCGAACGCTGAATCTTAATTTGAATTTTGCCATCACTCTGTAAGACCATATCATTGACACTCAGGCTGCAAATTTCATGGGCCTGAATCTGAGTTCCATAATAAATCATCAGCAAAGACATATTGCGCAAGACAGAGGTGTGTTCTTGCTGCCTAATTTTCTCTAAGAGCTCATATTTACGCTGTTTCCACTGCCGATCCAGCGGTCGATACTGGCGAGAAGTCAGGGTTGAGAAATAGGCGTTGATATATGACTTAATCAGATGCTGAATTGTATCCATCGAAAACTCCTTATTTAATGATCCGGTGCTCAATCAGAGACTTATAATACTCCACTGCTTTAGGACAGGAGCCATCTGACTCAATCCAACGCGGATTATGCGACTTGATGAGTTCAATGATTTGTTTTTCAACGTTTTTGTGAAAAGGAATGATGGCGTCGTCAACTTCCCGCTCACAGATCGGACAGACATAAATATTGTCCATAGAGATTCCTCAATCGTTTTTGACAGTATAACAGCAGACTTTCTCTTCAGAGGCAAAACAAAAGCAGATAAAGTTTCAGCCTCCGTTAGCGCCTAAAAGAAGCGAGTAACGGAGGCTGAGCGGTTTTAGTTTTAACACCAAAGCCAACAATTTACATGGTGATTTCAGTCGCTAGCTTATCGACAATGCCATATTCCAGAGACTCATTGGCATCCATCCAATAATCACGGTCAAAGTCTTTCATAACTTTTTCGAAATCCTGGTTACAATGCTCAGCAAGAATGCGGGCACCCATTTCTTTGGTTTTGACGATCTCGCGGGCGTGAATGGCTATATCAGAGGCCACACCGCGAATCAAACCGCCAATGCTGGGCTGGTGAATCATGACACGGCCACTGGGGTAAATCAGACGCTTGCCTTTTTCACCAGCAGAGAGCAGAATGGAGCCCATTGAGGCCGCCAATCCCATACAAACGGTGGTCACTGGTGATGAAATCATTTGCATGGTGTCATAGATCACCATACCCGACGTCACAACGCCACCCGGGCTATTAATAAAAAAGGTGATTTCTTTGCCAGGGTCAACGGCTTCAAGATAAAGCAAACGGTTTACGATGTCACGCGCAGAGGAGTCCATTACAGCTCCCCAGAGGAAAACTTTACGTTGCTCTAAAAATTTCTTGTGAAACAAGCGATTATCAGACAAGTTTTCCAGGAGTTTTGTGACGGTGCTATCTTCATCATCGTCAAAACGGATATCCAAATTGTCTTGGTTCATGACTGTCAAACTCCAGTATTGATTGATTTTAGTATCAGTCTATCATATGAGCAAGCTTGTGATAGAGACTTATCAACTCAGAAATGCCTGCTATTTAAAGGATCTGTTCTCTAGCTCCGCTCAGGCCTAGCGTAACCATTTCTTCTCTGCTCAGAGCTATAGTATACTGAGCCAAAAAAGGAAGTCTTTCCATGAAAATGCATTCAATCGCTCTGGCCTTAGGCCTATTGGTACTCTTAAGCGCCAACTCTTGCCAAAAACAAAATGATGCGGGCACCCAGTCTCAGTCGGGAACCGAGCAAGGCAGCACGAGCAGTGAACTTAAAATTGACGACGTCAAAATTGGCGATGGCTCTGAAGCCGTGGCAGGTAAAACCGTCAAAGTGCACTATACCGGCACTCTCGAAAACGGTGAAAAATTTGACTCATCTAAAGATCGGGGCGATCCCTTTTCATTTAAACTTGGCGCAGGTCAGGTCATCAAAGGCTGGGATCAAGGGGTTGCTGGCATGAAAGTCGGCGGCGTTCGCAAATTGGTGATCCCACCCAGTCTGGGTTATGGTTCACGTCAGGTCGGACCGATTCCAGCCAATTCAACTCTGCTTTTTGAAGTCGAGTTGCTCGACGTCCTCTAAACACTGCAAACTGGCATTGCAACAGAAATGAACAGCAATGCCAGTAAAACAGACTCTCCATATCGGTGTCTTTTCCACTTTCTGGTATGATGAAGGTAAAATAAGCCCTAAATGATATCAGTAAGATAAAGATGAGCAAAGACAATCAAGTATGAGTGAGACGGCTGCAAAAAAATACTGTCTGAACTGTTTTCGGATTCTGGAAGTAGAGACAGATGAATGTCCGCATTGCCATTATCTACAACCGACAGACTTTAACTCGACCTACTTAAAACCACCCTATCGGCTAGGTCAACAGTATATTTTAGGGCGTGTCTTAGGTCACGGTGGTTTTGCTATCACCTACCTTGGCTATGACCGTAGTCTGGGCACACGCGTCGCTATCAAAGAGTATTTCCCCGCTGAATTCGCCACCCGGGCTCCAGATGGCGAAAACGTCATACCTTATTCAGGCGAGCGCGAAACACTTTTTAAGCTCGGTAAAGAAAAATTCATTGCGGAAGCCCGCTTATTGGCAACTTTGCGTAACCCCAATATTATTGGGATTCGACAGTTTTTAGAGGGCTGTAATACAGCTTATTTCGTGATGGAATATCTGGAAGGCCAGACCCTTAAAGAATATCTCAACAACAACAATGGCCAATTAAGCTGGCCGGAGGTCAAAGATTTACTCTTGCCCATGATGGGGGCTCTCGAAGAAATTCACCGCAGGCAATGTTATCACCGCGATATCAAGCCTGATAATATCTACATCACCAAGCAAGGGCAACCGATTTTACTTGATTTTGGTGCAGCCAGACAGCAAATGTCCGGTGCGACGACCAATTTGCTGGCTTTCTTAACACCTGGTTTTGCGCCTGCTGAGCAATACTCAGCCAATGGCATTCAGGGCCCCTGGACAGATATTTATTCGCTGGCAGCCACGATTTACCTGGCATTAACAGGTCAAGTCCCGCCTGTCCCTCAAGATCGTGCCATGGGTGAAACTGAACTTATTCCCCCCTCCAAAATGGGCATAAAAATTAGCCCTCAGGAAGAAGAATGGCTCTTAAAAGGCTTAGAAGTCAAATGGAGCCATCGGCCTGAAAGTGTTGAACAGTGGCGGATGATGCTTGAAAAGCATCTGACCCAAACCGTTGAAATGAAAGCCGATGATCTCAAACGAGAAATGGAAATGGCCTTTTTGCGTAGCGCCATCTTACCGCGCTTGATGTCGCGCTTTTTAACTCCAAACGCCGAAAAAGAGATCCAAGAAGCCGCGACTTTTGTCGGTATTCAACCTGAGAAGGTCAAAGAATTGATTGAGCAAGCGCTATTAATGACGGGCTCTGAGCGCCGAACCCCTGCCAAAGACCAACCGCCGGCACAGCCTGTACCCGATATCCCCGAAGCAACCGCCAACAAAGACAAGTCCAAACCTTCTTCGCGAGAACGAGTCATCAAAGAAAAGCTGAAAGACTCTGAGGCGAAAGAGCCTGCAAAAGCGCAGCAAAAAACGATCACGCCACAAGATCTGGGACGCTTAGCTCCGCGCATTCGCAATTCTTTGGGCATGGAATTCATCTTGATTAAACCCTATGAATTCATCAATGGTAAAACTAATTTTCAGCGCTTTAATATGGGTTCAGAGAATCGCCCCTACTGGATTACCCTGACTCAGCCCTATTATTTACAAACCACGCAAATCACCCAGGGTCAGTGGCGCGTGGTCATGGGCGATAATCCCTCACACTTTCATGGGGATGAATGGCAACCTGTCGAAAATATCGCATGGAACGATACTTCACCCTTTTTAGAACGTTTGAATATGTTAAACGAAGGCTATTATCGCTTACCCACCGAGTCCGAATGGTACTTTGCCTGCCAGGGAAAAACCACCGATCGCTATAGTTTTGGCAATGAGCAGGACAAACTCAGTGATTATGCCTGGCACGAAGAGAACGCCCAGGAGCGCCCCCATGCAGTCGGTATGAAAAAAGCAAACCGGGCTGGCCTCTATGATATGCACGGCAATGTTTGGGAATGGGTCTCGGATCGCTTTGGTGCCTTCCCGATTGGCGATTTCCGTGACCCCAAAGGACCCGACCGGGGAGATAGTCGCGTGATGCGGGGAGGCAGCTTTAATTTGAGCGCTAATTATTGCACTTCCAAAAGCCGCAATTATGAAAGCCCTTCTTTTAAAGCAGCCAATCTGGGATTACGCTTGCTGCTAGAGGCGCGCTAATGGAACTTAAGGTATTACCGGGTGATGAATTAGAGCCCCGCAAACAACGATCTCCTGTGGCCTGGCTCTTTGCAGCCGCCCTGATCACTGTCGTGATTTGGCAAATGCCCTTTGGCAGCTTAATGCTCTACCCCTTTACGATCTTAGCGACCTGGTTTCATGAAATGGG
>JBBKWI010000031.1:0-45113 GCA_037968875.1 Candidatus Sericytochromatia bacterium
CCGACCCAAAGTTTGCCGCGTTATCAGAAACAAATCAACAGCTTAAAAAGTCAATTTTTGCATCAAAGCTTACAGTTTGCACGCAATTATCAAAATCAACAGGAAATTGTCAAAGAGACCTTAACTCAGGCCTATGAGATCTTTAAAGAGCAGCAATTAGCCCTACAAGCAGACCTACCTAAATCAATCATGGATATTAACTATCCGATATTTTATCAAGTCGTTAATTCTCAAATCGAAAACAAAATCATTCAAACCAGCATCGATGAATTTGCACTGTTTTCTTATCAGTTTAATGGTCATATTCAAAATGTATTTTTAGCGGTCTTCGACTTATTTATCAGCCTAAATAACCCGGACAACAAAAATAGCTTCAAACAAAAATTTGAGCACGAAGTTTTCGAGTCCCTGAATCAAATAGATCAAGATATTGCTTCACAGCTGGAGCAAATCCAAATAAAGCCCAACAATCAATTGATTGATTTATTGAACTCTTTTTCTGAGCAGATCAACCAGAATCAGCTCAATCTACGTGACTTACAAAAACAAGTCAAAAGCGAGCCTGGTTTTGTCGGAGATTCGTTTCCAGAGCAATGGCTAGCCCATAATGTTAGCTTACTTAATTTTTTGATTAAAGAAATCCATATAAAACGGGCGCAACACCGAATCGAAACCCTCTTAAAGCGCACTTTAAGTCAGTATTCGATTATTTTTACACAACGTATATTAACCCCGTCTAAAGCGTTGCTAGTCGAGCTAGAAAAGCCGAGCATCGAAATCAATAGCTTAGACACTTTGCTTCATTTTAATGGGAAAAGCGAACTCTCTCCGACCCCCATTTTAAATGACTTGCTCAAGGGTTTATACGAGGCCATGAATGATTTGCCTGATGAAATCTTGATCATGGGAGATGAAGCCCATGATGAACCCGAAGCAAATCTCTTTCAAGATTTTTCACAAGTTGAAATTCAACTCAAGCGCTATTTAACTTTCTTATTTGAAAGTCATTTATTCAGTCCGATTGAAACCCTATTGTTTGACTTCCAAAGCGATAGCATCTCAATTTTGAACACGGTTCAAACCAAATTAAAACGACTGGCTTATCAGAGTGAGCAAGATCAGCCTGATGCCTTCGCTCAATTGCTCGTAGAAGTTCAAAATACTTTAGAAGATAGCCTGGAGCACTTTAATCAAAGTCAAAATAGCTTACAAATACAAAGTCAGGATGTTTTAGAGACTGCTTTTGCAAAAATGTCGCCTTATTTGCTGGCGCATTCAACAGAGCACATACAGCAATCAATTCGTCGCAAAAAAGCCCAACGTTATTTAGATCTCTTTCAGGGTCAATTTGGAAGTGCGCAACAATACGCGCAAAACAGTCTAAGTAAGTGGGTCTACCGCAGGAGTAAAGGTGTCTTGCTTGCTGAAAAATTGAGCCATGGCCAATCTCAATTGACAAGTCCGCTGGGTTCTCTGACACAAGTCATGGAAGCGCGTCAGCCCAAGGTGAGCTTACAGCAGAAACTGCCTTTCTTTTATAAGCAATTATTTAATACGACTCACCACAGTTCACATACTTTTTGGGTTCAGCCTAATTTAGAGAAAGTCTATCAAACCTTAGAAACTTATGCCGCTTTTAAAAATGGGGCTGTTTTATTAATCGGTGATCGCTATTGTGGAAAGTCCAGTTTATCTATGCATTTGGCAGACAAATATACTAAGCAAAATCAACCTGTGCTACATCTTTATTTCCCACCTGAAGAGAGAGTCACTCAACAGCCCACCCCCCAATTGTTTCTACATAAAATAGAGCAATTACTGATTGATCAAGGCATAAAGAACATGGAAGCACTCCCTTCCGACTCGGTTTTTGTACTGCATGACCTGGAGCTCTGGTGGGAAAAATCGAGTGCGGGTAGTCTAATGATCAACGCTATTTTAAAATGGGTTGCTGAATTCTGTTCTCAGCATTTGATTATCGCAAATATGAATATACACAGTTATCACTTCATCCGAAAACTAGAGGATCTTGAAAACCACTTTGTTTACCCGCTACTCTGCCCCCGTTTTGACACCCGTCAAATTGAGACTAATTTACTTGAAAAGCATCATTCTTCTGGAATGTCTTTGCTTTATGAAGACTTAGCCGAAGATCAGGTACCCAAAATCAGAAGGGCACGCTTTTTTGATGAGTTATTTTATCAAAGTGAAGGAAATATCGGACTCGCTAATCTATTATGGCTCACCAAGATTGAGAGCTATTCCAATAATCAAATAAATTTAGCTGGTCTAGAAAAAATTGGATCTGGAGCGGTTTTTGAGATCTTAAGTGCTCAGCAAAATTTATTACTGCAGCAGTTGGTTTTACATCGTAATCTCAGTATTGAGCGCCTGACTCAAATCTTGCAATCTCCAGTTCAAGATTGGCTTGAGGATTTCCATTTTCTGATTCGAGCCAAACTATTGAATCAAGATAACTTAGGTATTTGTGTGGTGGATCCTTATATTTACTTATCATTGATTAAACATCTCAAAAAGAAAGGGTACCTGGTATGATTTTGCAAACCACCTGGATAGCAGCCGGTTTAACCTATCTGGTTCTGAGTAGTATTGGGCTGATTCTATATTTATATAAAAAGCTTATCAGTCATCATACAACGACTTTAATTGATGCAATATTCTTCTCTAGTCTCTTATTTTTCGGCACCTTTTTTGTCAGCAAATGTCTCTTTCACTCCAATATTCTTTTAATGTTGGTGTGTGCGATTCTGGTTTTGGCTCTCAGTATCTTTATCGCTTTCTATTTCCTTAAAGAATTTTGTGCCAAACAGATTCTGCACTGGACCAGTCCGATAAAAACAGCAGACCATTTGTTTTTATCGGAAGGTGTCAGCGGCTTTATTACCCAGCTCGGAAGCCGAACCTTGCGATTACAAAATGGATCAAATGACTTAATTTTTGTGCCCTATAGTCAGATCTTATCGGCCCCTTTTCGTATTTCAAAAAAAGCAAATCGTTTCGAGTTTGTGCATTTTAGATTGCAGTTATTGGCTCCTAAGTCTGGTTCTGCAGTTCAAATTGAATCACAAATTATTAAAAAGGCTTTGCTACTTGATGGAATCGCTCTAAATACCGAATTGGAGATTGAGCTTATTTCTCAGAATGAGGCGAATTATTGCTTTGAGCTGAATCTTCCAATTTTGCACTCCTTTAATAAAGAGAGCGCGTATGCTCAACTGACCCATCAAACAGGTTGGGAAATTCAATATGAGGCGAATAGCGACAATTGAAAACCTGAATACAGCCAAATTTGCTCAACCCCAAAATTCCGGGACAGACTCTTGAATGACAGCCAGCGATGATTGTCTTTGCCATTTAGTGAGAGAACATTTCATTGGGGCACTGGGTCTACTTTTTGCGGTCCCGCTTGCAGCGAGCTTACGCTCAATGCTTAAATTTATCTATTATCATTATTTTTTGGAGAATCCCTATGAATTTAGCTCCCTTGAACCCGTCAATGGCCCTCGATAAACTGGAACACCAGCAACAGAAAGCCAAGCGTAAATTGAAAAGCCTTTGGAAACAACAAGCGAAACTGACTCGAAAAGTCCAGCCAGGGGCCCTCTCTAAGCAGCAAATCTGCTGGGGAGTGACCGGATTCGTGGGTATCTTTGCCCTTGGCTTAGGCCTTGCTTATCTGATCAAAAGCAAATCGCATCAGAAGGAATCTGATGCAGAGCCTGAGCAAAAAAGTCACATTATTCAACAAGGCTAATCAAAAACAAAAAAACACCGGTGGGGAAGACCACCGGTGGGAGTTTATCGGTTCACACAGAAAAAGAATGATATATTCGGGGTGGGATTGCTTCCACCCCTTTTGGCTTAGAAGCGACCGCCAGGCATTCCGCCAGGACCGCCATGTCCACCAGGGCCCGGTCCACCCATACCAAAGCCGCCAGGACCGCCCATCCCACCCTCCGGTCCATGACCACCGGGACCGCCTTTACCGCCCGGCCCGCCAGCCAAACCGAGCTTAACAAAGCTTTGGCGTTGCTCAGTGGTCAAGATAGCATGCAGCTCAGCCAGGTGCACCAGAGGACCCGCTTTTTCAGCCGGGCGATTGACCGCTAAGATAGCGGCAATGGCATCGATACTGGGGCTGGCTTGATCGAGTTCAGCTTGTATGGCTGTCTGGGTTGCTGCGCGCTGAGCTTGCATCGTGGCAGGGTCTGGGCGCTCAGACTTGGAGGCTTCCAGGGCTGCTGCCTGCTCTGTACTCAGACTCAGCTTTTCAATCAGGGGATTGACACGGCTACTGTCTTTAGTAAAACCAGGGCGTTCTGGGCGCTCACTCGTCGCCATCTCGGCTTGTTTTGCTTTAACTGTCGCTTTTTGCTGATCCGTTAAGATTGCCCAGCTTTTAACAAGCATCGTGGCATGTTGGCTTTCATGCATACTGTGATCGGGGCGAGCGGGTAGCAATGCTTCTAAAACAGTCACATCAAAGCTATCAGAGACAAAAGCAGTTTCGATAGCGTTCTTAAAAGCTGACATATCTGGACGTTCAGGACGCGTGCTGCCTTCGGCTGGTTTGAGCTCTTCATGCAGGGCTTTAAAAGCAGACTTTTGTTCATCTGACAGGTTTAAGTCAGCGCCAAAGGGAATGCCACCTTTCATATCACGGCCACCTTTGTGCCCCCCTTTTTTGCCCGGGCCGCCTTTGCGGTCTACCTGAAACTCACCGGCAGCACCCGAACGGTTAGCCAGACTAAAAGCAGGGTCAGTACTGTCAAGGGCTGAGCCCAGCGAAGGCAAGTCACTGCTACAAGCAGTTAAGATTGTACTCGCAAATAAGGCGGTCAGGGTGGCTTTCAAAGTGGTTTTTAAAGTCGATGCGTTTTGCATGGTTCAATTTTCCTTTTAAACTTGCATTTTATTTTGAAAGGCCCTAGATGTGTTCTGCCCTTTCGATATCTTTACTATCGCACCCCAATGTAAAAGTAAAATGTTCGAATTGTAAACAGATTATAAATAGCTCATAATCACGTTCCAAAAATGAACTCAAGCAGAGGCCTTAAAAATCGATTTGAAGATCTGTGACAAAAAAAAGCACCAGTGGGGGAGACCACCGGTGCTGGAGTTGTCAGTTCGCACAGAAAATGAATCGTTTAGTCGGGTGGGATTGCTCCCACCCCGTTGTGGCTTAGAAGCGACCGCCTTTGCCACCCATTCCAGGGCCGCCTTTTTGGCCCATTCCCGGACCACCTTTGCCACCCTTTTCAGAACCGCCTTTTTGCCCCATTCCTGGACCACCTTTCTGACCCGATCCAGCAGCCAGACCCAGGTCCACAAAGCTTTGGCGTTGCTCAGCAGTCAAGATAGCGTGCAGCTCAGCCAGCTGCGCCAGGGGGCTCGCTTTTTCAGCCGGGCGATTGGCCGTTAAGATAGCAGCAATCGCGTCGATACTGGGGCTGGCTTGATCAAGTTCAGCTTGAATTGCGGCCTGGTTTGCTGCATGCTGCGCTTGCATCGTGGCAGGATCTGGACGCTCAGGTTTAGAAGCTTCCAGAGCAGCGGCCTGCTCTGTACTTAAGCCCAGTTTTTCAATCAGAGGGTTTACGCGGCTGCTGTCGCCAGCAAAATCAGGGCGTTCAGGGCGTTCAGCTGTCGCCTTCTCAGCTTGTTTGGCTTTGACGGTCGCTTTTTGCTCATCTGTTAAGATCGCCCAGCTTTTAACCAGGATCGTGGCCTGTTGGGTCACACGAGCGCTATCGTCAGGGCGAGCCGGCTGCAAAGCTTCTAAAGCGGCGACATCAAAGTTATCGGAGACAAATGCGGTTTCGATAGCCGTCTTCATAGCTGACATATCTGGACGCTCAGGCGGGGTGCTGCCTTCGGCTGGCTTAAACTCTTCGTGCAGCGTTTTTAAAGCAGCTTGTTGTTCATCGCTCAGGTTTAAGTCGGCGCCAAAAGGAATACCACCTTTCATATCAGAGCCCCCTTTGTGGCCCCCTTTTTTGCCTGGGCCTCCTTTACGGTCAGCCTGAAACTCAGCGCTAGCACCGGTACTATTGGCGAGGCTAAAAGCAGAGCCAGAACCGTCAATCGCTGAGCCCAGCGAAGGCAAGTCACTGCCACAAGCGGTTAATACAGTGGTCGCAAATAAAGCGGTCAGGGTGGTTTTCAAAGCGGTTTTTAAAGTAGAGACGTTTTGCATGGTTCAATTTTCCTTTTTATTTAACTTGCATTTTATTTTGAAAGGCCTGGGCTGTTGCCTGCCCTTTCGATGTCTTTACTATCGCACCCCAATGTAAAAGTTAAATGTTCGAATTGTAAACGGCTTGTAAATACTTAACAATTACTTTCCGAAATGACAAGTTTTTTTTGATGAGTGGAGAAATTAGAGCAATAAAAGCCGCTATATCAAAGGCTTTCAGAATCGATTTGGACATCTGTCACGAGAAACAAAATATGCCCATAACTCTTACTCCCAAAAGAATAAGATCTCGCGTCTGAGGATTCAACCCGATTGTCGGTTTCTTCCTGGCCGATAATTGAAGCCACTTGCCCATGCTCAAGCATTTGGATTTTTTTACAGATCGCTAAATCTTTGGGTACCAGATGCAAGACTTTTAAGTCCCCTTGAGCAGCAGGAACTTTGTACAGCCAGGTGGTATGTCCATGGCGCAAGGGATTTATTTTCACGCGCTCTGGATTTGAATAGTCCTCTGTCGTCAAAATCAAATCATGGGTATTAAAAGGAACGGCTGAATTATAGTCTTCAGCAAGTTCATGTACATCACCGCTATAGGTTTTTTCTTCGGCATCCCATTCTACTTCATAGCGGGTCGAGCGATAAACCAGAGCGGAATCTTCAGTTTTGACAGCTTTCATAATAGATTGCGCTCCGGGCGCACGCATCCACCACCAACCCCCTAAAATAAGCAGCGCTGCGATTACAAATTTGGGGTTCATTGTAGCTTAATCTCATCAAGTAAAAGCAAGGTCCGGCCAGTCCCATCATTGGCGAACTGAATGTAGGTGCCTTTGTCATCGGTCACGCGCCCATCGGTTTCAGGTCGGCCTGTGATAGTCAGCTTTTGACCGACTTTAAGCGCTTCTAATTTTCTGTAAGCAAGCCGATCAGAAGGAACCACATGTAAAAGCTGAATATTTCCCGTCATCTCGTCTTTTAAGTTTTTTGCTGGCTGCAGTGTAATTTTCCCGTCTTCAGAAATAGCAACTTGATTGGGATCAGAAAAACTCCCGCTGGTCAGTACCAAAATATGGGTATTAAAGGGTGCTAACTTATTGTGATCTTGTAGAACCGCACGCAAGTCACCCGCATACTCAGAGACTTCAGGCTTCCAAGTAGCTTCGTACACAACCCCATTGTAAGTAATCTGAGTCTCGCTTAGTTTCATTTTACGAATGATGTCTTCACCCGACTCAGGAACACTTCTCCACCACAAGATTCCCCCCAGGCAAAAACAGACTAAAGCAATTAAAGCGGGTTTATTCATTTGAGACCTCTTCTTAGAATATTCTTTTCAGAATACCTTAATTTGAGATCAGCGTCTAAAAGCGAATGCCCACGCCCAAATTGACGCCATGGTTCCAACGATTGTCTCCAGAGCCTTTGGTCACCCCGCTAAAATCAGGGCCAGTGCCAATATATTGTAAATTGACATTGAAATTATTGCGTTCGTAGCGAACGCCACTGGTCAAGCCAAAGCGGTTTTGGGCATCTTCAGCAATATAGCCATTGCCCTCAGGTGCCAGAGCTGCCGGGTTAGCAAAGGCGCCCGCCATCACACCAAAACGATGCTCGCCATCTTGCTGATGGTAATTCAGACCCGCATAAGGGGTCGTACCGATCGACATATAATCAGGCAAAGGAATACCAGCCAGCGAGGCTTGCCCTTTTTGCATCTCTACAGACACATACGATCCAGGTAAGAGACCCACGTCCAGACCTAACTGATGCGTACGTTCGCCTGCCTGACTGGTCCAGCGCGCGCCAGTACCCATAGTGAAGCCAAAGGCATCATCGCGAATCCCACCGATGCCATCAGGCACCTGTTGATTGACACCGGCCGCATTCATGGCTGAACGCAAGGGAGAAGTAAACAGGAAATTGGTCTGTAAATAGGGGCCACGTTCGTTGCCCGTATCAAGTTTGAGACGGCCTTTGACCGGATCAATCGTCAGGTAATCCCCCAGCACCCGAATGCCGTTGTCAGCGGAGAGCTTATCTAAGGAATTCAACATGCGACGCTCGTCGTAAGTATGATAACGGGCTTCAATCTGAATTTCAGAGCCTTCTAATTTGAGTGGGCCGGCCTTGATTTCAATATTGCCACGTCCACTGGGATCACCCAGATAGACCTGGGCCCGATTGGTTTCAGCCTGGTAACCGGCTTTGAGCTCATGTACGTTCTCGAGTTTGAGGCCCAATGGAATGCCATTATAAGACGTGCGAACTTCGGCTGTGATCTGAGAGTCAGGGCCATCAGGTTTGAGATGCAGCACCATGCCATTATTGTTTTGCTGCATTTGCAATTGATTGCTAGAGAAGCCTTTGATGCGGTCGATATCGATCTCAACAGGCCCCAATTCAGGCATGCCTTTAAGGGTAATCTTGCCACTCAGATTAGAGATATCGTCGATCACGATGCCACCGGCTTCGGTGACTGAAATCTGTAATTCAGCTGGATTGCCTCTGAGCCCAGAAATATCGACAGCAATATCTTTGGATTCATACTGAGCATTGAGATTGTGAGCATTAAAAGTAAAGCTATTTTGGGACTGATCAAAAGTCATCGCAAATTGCTGCTGCTCGCCCAGTTTTAAGAACCAGTCATCGCCCTGATTGACACTGATCTGGCCCCCTTTGGGAATCTCCAGCGCCAATTGCTGCAGCATCTGCCCTTGCTCGTCTAAGCCAAAGCGCAACACGGTTTGCTGACCCGCCGCGTTGGTTCCTGTCAGCGTATAGCCCTGCAAATGGGCTTCGAGGTCTTCGAATCTGAGCTCACCGCCACTGAGAGCACCGAGCTGATTTTTGTCTAAGATCAAATCCAGATTTTGCACACTCAGGCCATACGTTTCGCCCAGCTTCGAGAAATCAGCACTGGCCGCATCAAGATGTAAAGAGGTGTATTTTTCTGTGTCCCAGAGCTGTAGGCCCTGGGCATTAAACTGGCCACTTAAACCACCGTTGGCGGAATTCAAATTTCCTTGAATCGCATCAATTCCGGCATGCAGGTTCTGGCCATCAAAATCAACCTGGATGTTTTCAAGACTGACAGCGAGGGCTTCGGTCTGCACAGAAGACGTTCCCGGCGCGCTCAAGTTCATACTTTGAATACTGCCATCAGCGCCCGTAACAACCTGGAAATTCTCGATCTGATCAATCGCAATCTGCGTCGAGCCAATCGTACTGCTGAGTTGCTCGGCAGAGATATTGAGGGTTTGGCCGCCTTCAAGGTTGGGGATCAGACTGCCATTAAAAGCACCGACTCCCAGTTCCAGCACTTCACCGCCGGCATTGTGGCCCTGGTATTGCACGCCATCGCCGCTAAAGAGCGCCTGTTGCAATTCACCGTCGTCACCATAATCGATTTGCAAGGCCCCGCCACTCAGGTCGAGTTGACCGGAGGCATTGCCATAACTCAGATGACCTGCCGACAATTGAATCTGCGCTAATTGACCCGTGGGGTCAAACTGAGCCTGGCCATTGAGATCCGTGATTGAGGCCCAGTCCTGGCCATTGAGCCAATCGACTTGACCGATCTGGGTATTGAGATTGCTCAAATGACCGGCATCGTCAAAATTGAGTGTCAAGGCCCCATTTTGTAAGGCAATATTATCACTGCCATTGGTATAATTGAGATCCGCTGCCAGAGCCGAGATCTGATCGAGCTGGCCATCTGCCCCCTGCAAAATCTGGAAACCGGCTGCACTGGTGGTGATCTGCTGATTGCCATTTTGCCAGTTGCCATTTTCGGTGGCAAAGTTAAGTACACTAGAGCCATCTGGCAAATTTTCGAGATTCAAGGCTGCTGAGCCCATACTAATCAAATTATCGCCTTGTTGCACCATTAGGTCCTGGCCGGTCAGGCTGAGTAGGTTGGTCTCCGGACTATTGAGGATATTAAACTGTAATTGCCCAGCATGGATCAGCGTACCGTTGAGATTAGCGTCCAGATCTTGCAAGTTAGCAAAGGTATTGGTAGTATCACCATCAATCGTTTGGCCGAGGGCAATTTGGCCGGCCTGAATCTGGTTCTGGGCATCCGTATAACTAAAATCATTGGCTTGCAAGAGCAATTGATTATTGCCTAGCAAAATCTGAGCATTGCTCATTTGTATCTGGCCGGATTCCAGGTTGATATTAAGCTGCTCAGCCTGAATCTGGGCTGTCTGATTGAGCTTATCAACCTGAATACTGGCTTCGCTAAAGTCGATCTGACTCGTCGGGGTCGTCACCGAGAAATTGCTGACACCAATCTGGTCGAGGGTTTGGCCCAATTGAATGATGCCCTGACCGGCAGAGATTGTTTGGCCGCCCTGATTTAAAGTAAATCCGTTGCCCTGCAAGATATAGCCGTCTTCAGCAGAGTAGCTCAGGGTCGTGCCTGCAGGGATCTGCAAATTGCCACCATCACCCGTCGGGATATTGATATCCACCGGGATCGTCAACGGGAAGGGCAGAATAGGCAAGGCATTAACAGCTGCCTGGCTGGCAGTAATATAGTCAGCGAGCACGTTCTGAGCAGGTGTCACCAGATCGGGCACCTGCATCTGGCGCGTCAGATTTTGAATCAGGCTCTGTATCGGCGCATTGCCTTGATTGGTCTGGTTTAGTTGTGTCGCCGCCTGAGAAGCAGAAGCACCGAGTGTACTCAGACTATCTAAAGCTTGTTGCAAGCCTTTACCACCCGCATTGCGAATCGTATCGACAGTTTGCGTTAGATCTTGCAAGAGATTACCAGGGACTTCAGGTGCTTGTAAGAGTTGCTCGACCATGGCGCTGGTATTGAGCAAGACCTGTTGGTCAATCAAAGTCGTGGGCCCGGCTGCTGGGTCTGCCTGTGGGGACAACTGGGTTTCATAAAGCAGACGGTTGACCTCGTCGTGCAGACCCATTAAAATCAGCTTGTTTTGGCTGAGAGGGCCTGTCGGCAAGCCCAGATTGGAAGTTTGACGTAAAAGCTGGCGAGCATCCGTCAGCGCCTGATTTTGTGAAGGGTTCAGGCCAGCTTCAAAGGCCAGCCCCAGGTTGCGCCCGGCTGTCTGAGGCACTGCAAAACGGGTCGATTGAGAACGACCGATTTCACTGACAATCTGACCCGCCAGATTATTAAAAGATTGTTGCAATGGACCGCGCATCAAACCCGCGTGTTGTAAGCTGGCTCCAAAGCGCTGTAATTTTTGCTGTACAAACTGACGTTTATCCTGGGTTTCAAGCCCGGATCCCAACGCCGCTTCGAGGGTTTGTAATTTATCCTGCAAATGTTGCTGAACCCCAGGGTCCAAAGCAGGCTGATGCTGGCGCAAGCTTATATTGAGTGTTTGTTCGAGATTTTGAAAGCCGGTTTGAATGCCTGGCGACAGCCGTCCACCATCGGCAAATAACTGCAGGCTTAAAGCAGAGTCGAGACTAGGTGTCGGGGATGCTCCGGAAACCGATTGCTGCGGAGCCAACGGGCGCACTGCGGCAGCTTGAAGCGGAAGCCTTGGAATGCTGCTGCCTGTGCTGGTTTGATGTGAAACCCGAATATCCATACTGCCTGCTTTGCTCCAAATTAACGCCACTCAAGACGTCAGACACAATTGTCTCTAGTATATCGTAATTTTTGTGGAAATCATGCCTAAATTCAGAGCAATAAGTGGTAATCTATCAAGGGATTCGGCTAAACTGCTGCCCATCTTTTTGTGGGCTGTGTTTTTGAGCCGCTTTTAGCTGTTGTAATTGAAAAAGTAGACTCTGCATGTCAAACAAACCATCACGCTCAGTAATGAGGCCGTCCTCAACTTTAAGCAGATCAATGCCACGGACCTGAAACTCCTTATGGCTGGGCTTGATCCCCATAAACTCACCTGAATGCATCCCCGTAATCGTTAAAGAAACGGCTATCCAGGGAGCCTCTTGCACCACCCGATCGATTTGGACATGGTAGCCCTTAAAGGCCTGAAATAAGTGCTTGAAGCCCTGCTGCATCCCTTTCATATTGGGTTCATCGTCATGCTGGGGTTGGTGGTCAATATAGTGCTCGGCGAAAAACTGAGGCAAGTTCTCTAGCTTTTGCTCGTTAATCACCTGCTGGTACATATCGTGTACGCATTTTTGAATATCTGACATCCTGCTGTCTCCTAGTAAATATTAATCTATATGATATATCTAATAGATTAACTCGATACCTAAGCCGCTTGATATAAAAATTTAGTTTAAAATTAAAGACTTGTGCGCACTCATCACTTTATTCACAGCTTAAGTACATGCTAAAATTGGGCATTATGACTTACTCAGACCCTTTTGAAGATCAGCTTACTTACGTCGTCGGCATTGGTGCTTCTGCTGGCGGCCTTGAAGCCTTAAAAAACCTGCTCACGCATTTGGCTGACGATACCCAAATGGCCTTTTTGATCCTGCAACATTTCCCGGCGGGTCAACCCAGCATGATGGATGAAATATTACATCAATACACAAAAATGCCTATCCAACAGGTCCAGAACACAGCACAAATCAAACCCAATCAGATTTACTTACTCCCCAGCCATTGCCAAATTAGATTCAATCAGGGCAAAATCCAGATCGACTCAAAGCCTCAGGCACGCTCCCCTTATAGCATCAGTTCTTTTTTTAAGTCTCTCGGCCAGAGCTATCGCGAACGTGCGATCGGCGTGATTTTAAGCGGCACAGGCAGCGATGGTAGCGAAGGCTTTAAAGTGCTAAAAGAGCACGAAGGGCTGACCATGATTCAATCCCCAGCGGAAGCTCGTTTTGCTAGCATGCCCAATGCTGCTCTGACCCAAAACCTGGCTGATTTTGAACTGAGTACTGAGCCATTGGCACAAGAACTAGCCAGACTGGCCTCTCAGGCACCCTGGCACAAAAAAGATCGCTCTGAGCGCCCAGAGATCGAGCTCAAACAACAAGATCAACAGCAGCTTAAGCAGATCTTACTTGAGCTACGCAAAACCACCCAAATCGACTTTCAGCCCTACCGCAGACAGACAATTATTCGGCGCTTACTTAAGCGTATGCGCATTTTAAATATCACTGAGCTCTCTATTTATTATCAATATTTAACAAGTCACCCTGAAGAACCCCAGGCTTTGACGCGCGATTTTTTGATCAATGTGACCCGCTTTTTTCGAGATCGGGAGGTCTGGGAGCATCTTAGAGAAAATGTGATTCCGGAATTATGCGCAGGTCGCTCTAAAGAGCAACCTTTACGAATTTGGTCAGCCGGTTGTGCCAGCGGAGAAGAAGCCTACAGTCTGGCCATGCTGATTCAGGATCATATCGAAAGCCACGATTTGGAGCTCAGCTTTAAAATTTTTGCGACCGATCTCGACGAAGAAGTGGTTCAGTTTGCCAGCAAAGGCCGCTACTCAGAAGCTCAACTTGAAAGTATCAGCCCTGACTTCCGTTCTCGTTTTTTCAATCAAGAAGGTCCTGAATATCTGATTTGCAAAGAACTGCGTGAACATCTGGTTTTTGCTCGGCATAATCTGTTAAGTGATCCCCCTTTTTTGAAGCAGGATCTGATCTGTTGCCGCAATATGCTGCTTTATATCCAACCTGAGTTTCAACGTAAAATATTAAATACCCTGCACTTTGCCCTCAACCTGGGCGGCTATTTATTGCTCGGCAATAGCGAAACCCTGGGTCCCCAAGCACGCTGGTTTGAGCCTCCTATCAAACATCTCAATTTATTTAAAAACAAAGAAATGGCCTCTAGCCAGCTGTTAAATTTAGATAACTCATTTTCCACCTACAAAACATCCAGCCACGCTTATGCCCAAAATATAGATCACGCACCTACACCTCGCTTACCACAAGGGCCTTCTTTTTATGAGCAAAGTCTCCTGAACGACTTTGTGCCACCCACCTTATTTGTAAACACAGAAGGAGAAGTGCTTTTTACCCACGGGAATCTGCATCCCTTTATTATTTTCCCCCGGGGTCATATCCAGTTTCATTTAAGTGCTCTGCTCGAAGTAGAAGAGTATCAGCTGATCAAAAATGGTTTGTTGCGCGTCAGTCAAACAAAGCAGCCGATTGAGTATCAGTCGGTATTACTTGAACGTGACCGTAAAACCTATAAGGCCAATATTCAAATCAAAGTGATCTGGCACCCGGAAATGGAGCAAGAAGTTTTTCTCTTGAGCTTTGTTACTGCACAACATCAGCCCGAACCCTTTAATCAGATCAATAGCTCACAATTTCTCAAAGAGCAGTTTGAAGCTGTCAAAGCCGACTTGCATTATAAAACGCTCCAGATTAGTCAAATGCGAGAAAAGCTGGAGGCTTCTAATGAAGAATTGCAGGCCTCTAACGAAGAGTTACTGGCCTCTAATGAAGAATTACAAAGCACCAATGAAGAACTACAATCGGTCAATGAAGAACTGTATACAGTCAATTCTGAGCTTGAAAACAAAATTCGCAGTCTGGCAGAACTCAACGCAGATCTAGACAATTTTCTGAGCAGCACCAAAATTGGTTTTATTTTCTTAGATCACAACTTAATGCTCCGCAAATTCACGCCCTCGATTCACACAGCATTGCACTTAATTGAAAGCGATGTCGGGCGCTCAATCTCTCATTTCTCTGTTCATTTTGATCAAGGTATCAATCTGGTTAAAATTGCCCAACAGGTTTTAAGCCAACAAGAAAGCTATCAGCAAGAAGTATCTATTGAAGAGCAAGAGTATCTCTTGCGGGCCTTACCTTATCTGACACAAAGCGGAGAAGTGGCAGGCGTGGTCTTGACGCTGGTTGACTTAAGCGAACTCAATCAGGTGCGCCGCCTGGCACAATTAATGGATGCCCGTTATCAAACGATCGTCGATCATATCCCCAATTATGTCACCATTTGTGATCAATCCGGGCTCATCGAATATGGCAATGAGCGCAGCCGAGAACAATTTGGCAAATTGACAATGAGGCCCAGCCTGGCTGAGCTATTTGGCGCTGAAAAAGTGCTTTATAGCCAGGCTTTATCCAGTGCTGCAAACGAAGAACGCACGGTTTCGCTAAGCACACAACAGCAAATCGCTGGGCAAGCCGCCTATTTTGAGCACTCGATTTGCGCACTGCCCGATAACAAAGAGCAGCAAGATAAACGCTTTATCGTGATGACACGGGATATTACTGAAATTCATCAATACCAGCAAGAAATTCAAGATCAAGCAGTCAAATTGCAAAGCGTAATTGACACCTCAAATGATGTCATTACCGCAGTGGACTCAAACGAGCACTTAGTGATTTCAAACCAGGCCTATTATCAACTCAGCGAACAGCTATGTTTGCCTGATGAAAAAGAAGGAAACCTCACTTTGTATCACATTCTGCTCCCTTTTTGGCGTCAGGCCCTGCAGGGTGAAGACTCAGAAACCCAAGTCAAACTACAAACGACAACAGGGTCACGCAGCTATAATCTCTTGTGTACCCCTCTGCAAGAAAATAACCTTCATTTGGGAACCGTACGCCTGCGGGATATGACGTCCACTCACAAGGCACAAGCAGAATTACAAAGCACGCTGGCAGAACTGCGGCGTAGCAATACTTATCTCGACAATTTTGTCTATACGGCAGCTCACGATCTGCGAGCCCCGATCGCTAATTTAATGTCTCTGGTAAGCCGTATGCAGCGCCAGGCAGAAATCAGAGAGCACCCCCTGTTTAGCTATCTCGATCGCTCGATCCTCAGCCTTGAAAAAATTCTATCTGGCCTGATCCAGGTGATCGACTCACAAAAAGAAAGCGCAGATATGGCGATCGAGCTCTCTCTGGAAACGATCTTATCAGAGGTAATCGAAGGTTTCCCTGAGCTAGCTGAAGGCTCTGAACATCGCATCATTTGCGACCTGGATGCCAAAAACATTTCCTATATTGAGCCTTATATGCGCAGTATTTTACAAAATTTAATCGACAATGCCATCAAATATCGGCATAAAAATCAGCCCCTGGTTATCGAAATTCAGACAAAACCCACGCCTGATGGGATCTCTTTAACTATTCAAGACAATGGCCAGGGACTCCCTGACAAAGCCAAAACCAAGCATTTATTTCAGGCTTTCAAACGCTATCATACGGCGCAACTTGGCTCCGGCATTGGCCTTTACTTAATTAAAACTTTAATTGAAAAAAATGGCGGACAGGTGCAAGCAGCCGCTTTACAAAAGCAAGGATTAAAGTTTATGCTAGAATTCAGAGCCTATTGATACGAACAGGGATTGAGAACTTTATGAAACCAGACTTGCTAGTGATTGATGACGATGAAATCATATGGATCCTGATCAAGGATATGCTGCAAGAACTGGGATTAGTTGAAAGTTTAACCACTTTTTCAGACGGTGAAGCCGCCCTCGATTATTTGGCTCGTCTGGATCACTCCCAGGCCCCTCCCCTGATCATGCTCGATTTAAATCTGCCTTTTCTCAGTGGTTTAGAATTTTTAGAAATTTATCAGCGTGAGCACTGTGAGCGTCTCCCCAATACGGGTATTTATATTTTAAGCAGTTCCATTCGCGAATCAGATCGCACCCAAACCCTCAAATACCCCTTTGTGCGTGACTTTATCTCAAAGCCTTTAAAAATTGAGCGCTTAAAGGCAGTCTTAGAAGCCAAAGCACCCCATAATGTCTTCTCACCCTCTCATATTCATACCCAAACCTGAAAAACTGAAAGTCAGGACTCGCCTTGTTTTCACCCTCAATTAAGTTCGGCTGCAATCAATGCGGCGAATGCTGCCGACAAATGCGGATCCCGTTAAATCACTGTGATATTCAACGCATCAGAGGCCATTTGCCTGACACCCCTCCCCAGGACTGGTTGCAGGTTCACCCCGTCGAAAAAAACGCTGAAGATGCCGTCTGGATTGAAGGTCGCAGCAGTCTGATTTTGCTGCGGGTTCAGGCCAGTGATAAAGCCTGTGTTTTTCTCAAAGACAATGCCTGTTCGATTTACCCCGTGCGCCCCCGTGTCTGCCGAATCTGGCCTTTTGAGAAAAACGAAAAAGAACTGCGGGTTTCACCGCATCACCATTTATTGGTTTCGCTGGCCTGTGATCGCACGCCTTTTCGTGAGCAGCGCCAAATCAAAAGCGAGATTAGCGGCAGCGAAGCAGAATACCGGGCCTTTCGCCACCTAATCAAACAATGGAATCAGGAAACCCGTCAGCAACCTGAGAAGCAAACTCTGATTGCTTTTCTGGATTTTTTAAACCCAACAGGAGAAACCCATGCGTCTTAGACTCTTCGCAGCACTTTCTCGTTTGGTCGTACCTTTGGTTTGCATCGTGCTGGGCATGTTTATCTATTCTTATTGGCAGGGGGCCCCCGTACTCTGGGAAAGCCGCCGCGAGATTTTGCTGACACGCCTACAAAATCTCCAGCGTTTAGAAGTCCTGCAAGCGCAGTTATTGGCCCACCAGAGCATTTCTGAGCAGAAGTGGCTCTTAGAAAACGCCTTTTTGATTGTCGCCAAAGCCAAAGTGATTTATGGTGTCGATTTAGCCAAAGCTCAGATTGATGCTAAAGGCAGCTCGGTGATGGTGACCCTGCCTCGTGTCGAGGTGCTCGAACTGGTGATGAAGCCCAGCGATATTGAGTTAGTCGGCGTCAAAAAATCATTGCTGACCAGTCAGGCCCGCTTTGAAGATCTCAAGCAAGCTGCCATGGTTGATTTACAGACCGCCCTCAACCAGCAGGCCCGCCAGGCTGACTTGATTCAACAAGCCGAAACCAATGCCCGCCATTATTTAGAAACGCTGCTGAGCAGTCTAGGCTTTACAGAAATCACGATTGAGTTTACTTATCCCGCTCCACAGCCTTAGTTTAGGTAAACAACGCCGATTCTTGCCGGATCTCAAAAGCCACATTATGGTATCTTGATAGTCAAGATGAGGTGGAGATCATGCATGTAGAAGATATTAAAATTCCGGGCGACACAACCCTCGCCGCAAAAATGTATATTCCTGAAGTTAATGGCATCCATCCGGGGCTTTTGTTATGCCACGGATTTGCATCCTGCAAAGAAGAGTATATGGCCCTGCCCCACCAACTGTGTCAGCAGGGCTGGAATGTCTTGACCTTTGATTTTAGCGGTCATGGCGAGAGCACAGGCCACCGAGCTTATGTCGATGAAAACAGCCATCTCGATGATACCTTGCGTGCTTATCAAACCCTGATTGATCGCCCGGAAGTCGATATCAATAATACGGCTTTATTAGGGCATAGCCTGGGCACCAGTGCCGTCTTGCGCTTTTTAGGTACTCCAGCAGCCAAACTGATCAAATGCAGTGTTTTGATGGCCCCCATGGCTCAGATTCGTCAAACCATCGCGCCTTTAGAGAAAAGCAGCTATAACCTGGTCTCCACTTTGGCCAGGCCCTTGCGTAAATTTACGGGCCGTCATATGTATATCCCTTATCGCGTCAAGCCCAAAGATCTTTATGAGAGCCCTGAAGCGATCGCCAGAGCAGAAACCCACAAACTGCTCCAAAAAACAATCTCCGTACACAATTACACTTTCTTAATGGAGCGTCAGGATAGCGTACTGGCAGCTGAGAAAGTATCCACACCGACCCTGGTGATCGCAGCTGAAAAAGATCAATTGATTCCAGTCTCACAATCTCAAGCCGTCTTTGACGCTTTAGCGGGCGAGAAAGCCTGGAAAGTGATCAGCGGATCCGGACATTCGATGATGGGCGATCGCAAAGCCAAAGAAGTCACCAGTGAAATCATCGGATTTTTGCAAGCGCACCTGGATCCAGCTAAGTCATGAAGATCCGCCTGGCAATGCTGGGGGTTTTGTTTTTGACCTCAGCGGCACAGGCCAACCCGAGTCTATTGATTAGCAGTCCTGAAGGACTGCGGCCGATTGCGAATTATGACATCAAGCAGAAGCGATTTTTGGCGCCCAGCCGTCAGATCAGTCAGCAAGAAATTTTGGGACAAGACTTACTTAAAACCAATCCTCTCTGGCCACTCTACGCCCAGGGCGAGATCCAAAACTACTTCCGCTGGCAACAGTTTCAAATCAACACCCCGCCCTGTGTGGGCTCAGGCTTTGGTCAGGGAAGTTATGAACGCTCACTGAAGCAGCCCCTACTGGGATTTTCAAGTGAATTCCCGGGAGTTAGACGCTATATTGGCAGCTACCCATCTCAAAGCTTTAATGACGTGGCTCAGCGTATGAGCCAGTCAGCTTATCGCAAGCATGGAATCAGTACCCAGCAAGTCAAAAGTTTACAGATGCTGAAAGTCCAACCGTTTACACTTTATAATGGCAGCCGGGTCTTGATTGCTGCCCAATCGCAACTTAAAGCCCCTGGCAGGGACTGCCCCCCCTATAATTTGCTACTGATTTTTGAAAAAGTCGGCCGGCGCTACCAAACGCGCCTGGAGCGTTTTCGTCGCAATAGTGATCAATGTGGTGGCAATCGTTTTATCTCTTCGTTAGCAACTGATAATCAAGTGGATAAAATTGTACTGCAAGCCCAGGCAGCTGGCGCCCAATGGTACGACATTTTTGAGCTGGGTCAAAGCAGCTTCAAATCAGTCTTTCACGGGGGTGGACACGGCGAATGTCCACAAAAACCTCAAAGTTAAAGCAAGTTTAAGTGAACATAATCCTATATTTAAATTAACAATCGCAGTAGATAGGATTTAGAGCAACGTGAACATCCAAGCAGCTAGCGCCTCTGTCAGCAACGTAACCGCTGCTTATGCTTCTGCTGTGGCTCGTCAAACCAACACTGTTGCTCCTTCTGCAGCTTCCCCTTACTCTCCAGACCGCTTCGTCCCCTCTGGCTATGTGCCCAACCCCCAGGGTCAAAACATTCTCTACGGTCAAGGTAAAAATGTTGGCATTCGCCTGATTGACAAGTCACTGGGCCTCAAATCCAGCTATATCGAAAGCGCTTTTATCGACAAAACGCCTCAGGATGCCATGCATATCGAAGAAGTCGATTTTAATCTGCATGTTAAAGCCGCTGAAGTCTCTGTCTCTGATGTCGATGCCACCCTGACTGTTGAAACCATCCTGCGTCGCAAACAAATGGCTTCTGGCAAAGCCTCTCCGATCAATGACCTGCGCATCAGCTTTGACCCCAATAATCAAATCAAAGCAACTGGCAAAGTCAAAGTCATGGGCTTTAACGTGCCTTTTCAAGTCAACGGCACGATTGCTGCTGATACGGCCGGCCAAATTCGTTATGACCTGGGCAAAGCCAAAGTGGCTGGCGTGGGCGTCAATGGCCTAATGAAAGTCTTTGGCATGAACCTTGAAAAACTGCTCAAGCTAAACAATCCAGCTGAAGGCTATTATGCCAAAGGCAATTCACTGCTGGTAAATCTCGGCCAGACCATCAGCCAACTCGACGGCGCTCCTGGTATTCATGCCGAAGTTCGTGGCGTCACCACTCACCTTGGCAAACTGCAGATTCTGGTTGGTGATACCCCTGAAGATGCCCAGCGCGTGATCGCCCAAAAGAATCTCAAAGAACCCAACTATCTCCGCGCTCAGGGTGACCACGCTTATGTTGACGGCTTCTTCCTGAAAAACGGTCAGGTCTCTATCTACGACGCCACCCCTGGCAGCCCACTCAATATCAACTACAAAGGCCCTGGTGAGCGCAATATTCAATTGCACAGCGGCCATGTCGGTGTTGCTGGCGCCCGTTTCCAGGAATTGATCAGCGATGAAATTGGTGAATCCGATATTCTGCAAGACATTGGTACCAACCTCAAAGACGGCTACGCCAAAGTATCCACTAAACTCTTTGGATTTATCCCCCTGGCGATCAATATGAAATTCCAGCCCACTGCTGACGGCCGCCTGATGTTTGAAGCACAAAAGACCACTGCTCTGGGCTTTATTCCGATTCCCAAAGGTCTGGTCCGCAGCAAACTACAAAAAGCCATCAAAGGCGGCGAGCCTTACGGCAATGGCGTCGCTCTGGGTCAACTCAATGGCATCGACCTCGGCAAAATTAAAGCCGTCGACCACCAACAGGGCTATCTGGTGATTACCACTGGCCAACCCACCCCTTATAACTACGGAAGCCAAAACTAATGTTTAAGAAATCCTTTTTCGCCGCCAGCTTGTTCGCATTCTCTTTGTTGAGTGCCTGCAGCAGCCCTGCTCCTCTCAATGCAAATATCGCGCCGCAAGTCTTGCGACAGCAAAGCGCTTCCCAGACACTTAATCAAGGATTTTTCCCGACTCAGGCAGGCTATCGCTGGGAATACGGCGTCACAATTTCACCGGTCAATGACCCATTGGTCGAAGAAAAAGGCACCTATACCTTAGCCCTCGAAAAAGTCAGTCCCGCTGCTCAAGGGCAGCGTCTCGAAATGCGGGCTCAATCGAGCTTTACCAGCCACTATTCTTTCCCCAGCTTGCTACAAAACCAGGACGGCGTACAATTGCAAGATATGACTTTTTTAGGTTTGGGCTCTGATGAAGTCAAAGGCTTAAAAATCGATTTCCTACATCAGGGTTTACAAGCTGGCCAACGCTGGGAAGACCCCAATTGGATCGCCAAAGTCAAAGGCCTGGAAAGCGTGAGCGTACCGGCAGGAAACTTTCAGGCCTGGCGTATTGAAGTCATCGCAACTTATGACCGTGCTTATACAGCTGTGGGTGACTATTGGCTGGCTCCTGGTCAGGGTGTCATCAAAAGCAATTTAACGATTCCCGGCTGGCATGTTGAGTCGGTCTTGACCCGGGGTGGTCTGCAGCGGTGAAGCTGATACGCTGGCTATCAATCTCTGGATTGAGCCTTTTACTCCTGGCCTGCAGTCCCCGCTTTCTGCTTTGGCCCACTGGAGAGAGTGCCTCTCCAAACGCAAACGTAGCCAATCCAGCCAGCGTTTACTGTCTGGAGCATGACGGGACGTCCTTCAATCGTGTCGACAAACAGGGCAGTCAAACTGGTTATTGTCTGTTCAAAGACCAGAGCTACTGCGAAGAATTCGCTTATTTTCGGGGCCAATGCCAACGGGGTGAAAAACCCGTTAGCGAGATTCTATGAGCCTGCGTCTGGGCTTTCTAACAGCTCCCCAATTACCTGAGTTAACTCTCGATGATTGCCTGGTTTTGCCTTATTTGTCTGAGCTGGGCATCGAAGTTGAGCCTGTCATTTGGACCGAGACTTTTGAACCCGATCGCTATCAGGCTCTGGTGATGCGCTCTTGTTGGGATTATCACTTAACCATTGACGCCTTCAAGCACTGGCTAGAGTACTTAAAACAAATTAAAGTACCTGTGCTCAATACGCCTGAAGTGATGCTGGCCAATCTGGACAAGCGTTATTTGCTAGAACTTAGCCAGCAGGGTTTAAGCATTGTTCCCAGTATCTTACTCACCTCAACTCAAAATAAAGACATCACCCAGATCATCACCCAGCAGGGCTGGTCAGAAGCCGTGATCAAGCCTCTGGTTTCGGGCAATGGCTATCAAACACGGCGCATGAAACCCGGTCAAACACTGCCTGAGGAACTTCAAGAAAGCCAAGCTGGATTTTTGCTACAACCCTTTGTTGAGAGTATTCAAAGCCAGGGCGAATGGTCTCTGATCTATTTTGGCGGAAACTTTAGCCATGCAGTCAATAAACTGCCTGCCACGGATGGGTTTTTGATTCATGAAGAGCATGGCGGCAGCACCCGTGCCCTGCCCGTTCCACCCACACTATTGCGTCAGGCGAGTCAATTGGCACAAACACGACCCGACTGGCTCTACGCCCGTCTGGACTATGTCTGGTACGCAGAGCAATGGTGCCTGAGCGAGCTTGAGTTGATCGAACCCCATCTCTATCTGGGCTATGAAGCCGCAGCCGCCAGTCGCTGGGCTCTGGCCCTGCAGGCTTTTTTACACAAACTTAATTTCTAGAACGATACCTTTTTAATGCGCTCTGGGCTACGCTCTAAGCAAAATTAAAAAGGGCGTATACGATCATGGCACAAGGCATCAAATTGGCAGCAGCTTTTCAGAGCGACGAAGAACTCAAAAGCACCCTTGAAGATCTCAATGGAGCTGGCTTTAATAAATACGAGCTTTCGGTATTATTGGCCAAAGACGAAACCGAATCCGTCCCCAATCAGCCAGCCGCAGAAGTGCGACCTTACCCTGAAGGCTTTCATGGCGTGGCAGCCGCACCCGCCTGGCAAAGCCTGGGACTCGGCTTTTATCCCTACCAGGAAGGCCATGTGACACCGGCTGGTGAAATCCAGCAGATACCCGCAGCTGAGCAAATCGAAGATCAATACGAAGTGACCGCCAAAGATCCCGATGCGATGCTCAAAGACGCAGCGAAAGGCGGTGTACTAGGCGCTCTTGCAGGCGCAGCTTCATCACTTTTGCCTGGCTTGGGGCTGATTGCAGCTGGCCCCATCGCAGCCGCTTCTGCCTTACTGGTTACCGGTGCCGCGATCGGCACGGGTGCGGGTGCTTTAATTGGTTTGTTTAAAGATGAGGGCTTGCCCACAGACAAAGCCCAGGCTTATCGGGAAGCACTAGAACAGGGCTTTAGTATTTTGTTGGTAGAGCCCCGCAATGAGAACAAAGACGATCAGGCTCACCTGGCACTGGCTCAGGAAATCATTGAGCGCCACAGCCCCCGTTTGTTAGATCGAATCGGTTAAGCAAAGGCTTTTAAAAAAGATCTAAAAATTTGTGAATTTCGCGCAGACAAGGTTTGACATTTAACTAGCGACCGGGCATATAATGAAACTTACTTTGCGATCTGGAAGAGGACAATGGCAAAACAAGCCACACAGCACCCAGCAGAGCTTAAAGGTCCTGACGGACTGGTCTTTGCCCATGCCAGTGAAGCGGAGTTGGCCCGGATTCTGAATTTTTATCGAATTCCCTGGGAATATGAACCCAAAACATTCCCATTGCGTTGGGGTGAAACAGGACAGCCAGTGGAGTGCATTACTCCTGATTTCTATCTCCCCACCCAAAAACTATATCTTGAAGTCACCACAATCAAGCCGCGTTTAATGGCCAAAAAACGCCGCAAGGTTCGCTTACTTCAGGAGCTTTACCCTCACGTTAAAATTCGCTTATTTCAGAACCGGGATATTCATCAATTAATGTGGAAGTACGGACAGCAATGACTAGTAATACCGATACAGAAATGCACCGCGAACTCGAATCGATTCTGATCTCTGAAGAAACCCTGCAAGCACGCATCAGCGAACTGGGCCAAGAAATTGGCCGCGACTATGCTGGAAAAGTACCCGTCGTCATTGGTATTCTTAAAGGATCGGCGCTGTTTATGGCCGATCTGGTTAAAGCCACGCCGGTTCATTTAACTTTAGATTTTATGGGAATTTCCAGTTATGGCGGGGGCGTAAAATCGACCGGTGTCGTCAAAATCACCAAAGATCTCGAAGAAAATATCGAAGGCCGCCATGTGATTATTGCTGAAGATATTATTGATACGGGCCTGACCTTAAATTACCTGACCAAAACCCTCAAGCAGCGCAACCCAGCAAGCTTAACGGTTTGCACCCTGCTCAACAAACAAGCCCGTCGTTTGATGGAAGTCGAAGATGTCGGCTACAAAGGCTTTGAGATTGACGATCATTTTGTGGTCGGTTATGGCTTAGACTATATGCAAAAATTCCGCAATCTGCCCTGCATTGGTATTCTGAAACCGTCGGTCTATCAACACTAAGTACACAACGGCTGTCAGATCTGACTTAGTCGGGCCTGACAGCCGCCACTACCCGCAAAAAGTTAGCCCCCAAAATCTTGTGAATGCGCTCAGCCGACCAACCCCGCTCAAGCATTAATTGCACCAATTTGGGCTGGTCTCTAATGTCTTGAAAGCCAGTGGGTAAAGTGATCATGCCATCATAATCTGAGCCCAATGAGACATGCTGATCCCCGACCAGATCAATCACATAGGCCAGATGATCGATAATGCGATCGATACTTTGCTGTGCTGGATCGAGGGCTAAAAAATTCTTTTCATAAATAATCCCAATCGTGCCATTGCGCTCGGCGATCGCTTTGATTTGCTGATCGTCAATATTGCGCCAGAGATTACAGACCCCTTTGACCCCAGTGTGAGTCACAATCGGCGGGACTTCTGTTGGCATAACGGCCAGGGCATCAAAAAAACCGAGGCGATTGATATGTGAGAGATCAACCAGAATGCGTTGCTGGACCATTTTAGTGACAAAGTCTTTGCCAAAAGAGCTCAGGCCCTGACGGGCATTGACGCGGTCAAAATTACTGGCACCAATCTGGCTACGAGTAAAATGCACCAGGGTAATACGATGGACATCAGGGATACGTTCGAGATCATAGAGATTATTATCGATCGCCTGCCCGCCTTGCAAGGAGATCCAGCAAGCCACCTGACCCGCCTGACGGGCAGCCCGATAATCGGCATAGCTAACGACATGCCGAAAGCCCTCAGCCCGTCGAAAATCACTAAGCATGCGTGATATATGCTGACGCAAGTCACCATATTTACGGGATTTGAGAACCAGGGGATTGGTCGGAATATCCCAGACCAGACCACTCATCTGAGCTTCTAAAACACGCGGGAAGTCAACCTGCCCCCCAAAGCGCGCACGCCAGAGCGGAACTCGGTGACGTTTGTGTAGGTCATAGCCTACAAGACGCTGCCACAAAAATGTATCTGTGTGCAGATCGATCACTTCAGCAGCCTGGTAGATTGCCTGAGCTTCAGTGGATACTTCTATAGCTTGTCTCATTTGCATGAGTATACGCAAAAACCCAGGCTGCTGTCAGCTAAAAGCTGCTACTTTGGCTGAAGGTTCCTGCCATAAGCATACCAACAAAATAGAAAGGTAAGCCGAGCAAACTCTTCAAGAATAAACCTTTAGCCTGATCCCAAAACTTGACCACATAAACCAGAGCACCAAAAGGAACAAAGAGATAGACCAGTCCCCAGAGCACAGATTCTTTGAAAGCCTGGATGATCAACATCACACCAAACACGAGTGAAATAATCCCACCAATTGCCATTAAAATAAAACCTAAAATTGCCATCACTATTTCTCCAACTTTTTTTGTCTAACCTGATCTAGTCTAACAAGCATTTTTCAAATCACAAGTGACATCGATCTACGCAGTTAAATCGATTATTTTCATGAGATACAATTCCGACAAGTTTGTCTGGTTTGTTATAATCAGAGTAAAACGTGCCGGCACAAGCGACCGGAAGATAATTGAGGTAAAAGATGATTACGATTGACACCAGCGCCAAAGAAAAAATTCAAAGTATGCTAACCGCCGAAGACAAAGGCGATAGCGCCCTGCGTATTCGCATCACGGGACGCTCTAGTACTGGCTATCAGCACAAGCTATCACTGGTAGAGCCCGGCTTCGAAAAACCCGAGGATATCGAGTCTCGCACAGATGGCGTGCGAATTCTGGTGGATCCCAAAACCGCCAAGCAAATTGAAGGTGCCACGATTGAGTTTGTCGATGATCTCTATGGCGGTGGCTTTAAAGTCAATAACCCCAACCAGCCAGCCTGGTCCAATGATCTCGAGAAGCAAGTCCAGGATTTAGTTGATCAACAGATTAATCCTTCTCTGGCCGCTCATGGTGGCTTTTTAGAATTACATGAAGTCCGCGAAGGCAAAGCCTTTGTGCATTTTGGTGGCGGTTGCCAGGGCTGCGGCATGGCCGATGTGACCCTCAAGCAGGGTGTTGCCAAATTAATCAAAGAGACCTTGCCAGAAATCACTGAGGTGATCGACTCCACCGATCACGCTCAGGGCGAGAACCCCTATTACAAAGCACCAGCGGCAGCCCACTAAATCAAACTCACCGTCAGCAGCAGAGCCTCGTTCTTAATGATTGAATGGGGCTCTGTTTGATTGTCGCCTTCGCTAGAAGCCAACCCATTCTTAAGCCTGATTTTGAGGCATATGCTCTGCGTATTGTTTCCACCAGGCCATCTTCATATTGCGCGGCATGATATTGGCATAAGAGAGTAAATATTGATAGGCTTCAGGCGCAGCTTGCAGATCGGCGTCATACATCACCACCGATGGCACATGTTGGGTCAGCGTATTGTCGATATCAAAATACCAATTGCGTGTATAAGTTAAGTAAATGATCGGACGCTTGGCTTGACTTTGATTAGGGGTTCCCGCATGTACCAGGCGCAAATCCATCATATAAATATCCCCCATCCGGCAGGCCGGATACTTGGAGCCTGGCTTATCGGCATAGTCTGCAAGTCGTGCCAATTCACGATGAGAACCTTCATATAAGCGTGTTGTGCCGGTACTTTCGCTTAAGTCAACCAGAGGGATACCCAGAGTAATACCATAAGCCGGGGCTTCGACCGAAGCCGGTGTCCAACC
Organism: Candidatus Sericytochromatia bacterium; assembly: GCA_037968875.1. GTDB lineage: Bacteria > Cyanobacteriota > Sericytochromatia > UBA7694 > UBA7694 > JBBKWI01. The sequence continues at coordinate 27,601 of JBBKWI010000031.1, forward strand.
AAAAAGAAAGATACTGTCTCGGTGTGGCAGTTGCGCTTTAGCGCCTGGGAAAGAGACCACTACGGAGCAATTATTCAAAATCATTTTGGGCCCGAGCAAAGCCAGCAGAATCGTATAAAACAAGGGATGTGCATAAAAGAAAGCGCGCTTAAACAAACCTTCCAAGGGCAAAGGGTGCAACATGCGATGGTGTCCAACTGTATAGCCATAGTCGTTAAGGGCCAAAACATCCATCGCTCCAAAGGCCTCAAAATAAGCAGCTGAAAGGCTTTCTACCCAGGCACGTGGCAAGGCGTTGCTCAAGACCAAATAGCCTTCTTGATTAAAAAGATCCACACAGTCGTGTAGGGTTGATTGGGAAGGCCCGTTAATACTGTCTCGTTCGATTTCTGGTATCCAATAATGCGCTTTCATGCTCTTGATTATAACATCTGAGATAATGCATTAATAAATCTTGAGGCGGCGGACAAACAAGTCCCTGCTCGCTTAAGCTCTGCACCCGAGCTGCCGACACCAGCTCCATGCCTGTAGCCTGAAACAAATTGAGGCTTTGCCAGCATTGGCCAGTAGGCAAATTCAGGGCCTGACACAAGGCCAGCAGAGCAGCGGCCACTGGCTGCATCTCACTCTCCAGAGAGCGCCAGACCAAAGCCAACCAATCCGCCGGGCTGATACACTTGAGCTGAAACTGATCGCCAAGCTGAAACCAGAGTTCATTAAGGCTTAAAGCCTGGGGGTTGGCCAGATGATAGATCCCTGTGGGTTGCTCCATTAAATGTACAATCGCCGCAGAGACATAGTCAACAGGCACAATGTCCATCGCCAATTTGTCTGAGTCACCCAGCTCAGGAAGAGCACCTATTTGCAGCAGGCCCTGAATTAGGCTAGAAAACCAGTCTTGTTGGGGCTGATAAATCAGCCGGCTATCGCCACAAACCAATCCGGGCCGATAGATCCAAACCTGATCGCGCCCTTGAGCCAGCAACCAGGATTCAGCGGCCCATTTGCTCTGGGCATAGCCTCCGGCCACTGCTTCGGTCTGCTCTAAACAGTCGCTTTCACTGGCCTGAGACGGACGTGGACGCGCCGAGGCGATCACTGATAAAGTCGAGATATAGTGCAAAGGCAGACCTAAGTCATAGATCCTCGCCAAAGCTTCAACATTCACTGGCCATAGGGTCTGGCGATCACGCACCAGATCCACCTGAGCAGCACAGTGCACAACAGCTGCACTCTCTTGAATCAGTCTCTGATAATCTCGATCTGAGAGGCCAAATTGTGGCTGAGATAGATCACAACAGACGAGCTGAACTTGTAACTCAGAAATAGAAGCCAGCCCAAATTGCTCCAGCAACGGCTGCAAGCGCTGACGGGCATGGCATTGATCTCGCGCTCTGAGCAGACAGGTCACAGACTGACCTGACGCTAATAAATCCACCAATAAGCGCCCGCCCAAAAAACCACTGGCACCGGTCAGTAAAATTCGCTTTCCCTGACTCGATTTTAAGGGCTGGCTGGCTGCAGCTGGCAAAGCAGCCTCCAGGCTGGCACGATCAGACCACTGGGTTAAATCAGCCAAGAATGAAAGCTGAGGGTCAGAGATAGCCTTCCTGGCCTGCTCAGCGTGTGCGCATAGTTCAGCGAATGTCGGCATCTGATAAAACCATTCAGGAGCCAGGTAAAACCCTTCTGATGCGCCCAGAGCCACTGCACTCAAAACCTGGATCGAATGCCCTCCCAGAGCAAAAAAATCATCCTCAGGCTCAGGCCAAACCTGCAGCAAGCGCCACCAGATAGACGCCAGTGCCTCCTTTATATCTGGCTCAGCCACTCCATGATGTGCAGCAAGTCGATTATCCGATATTGTCCCCCTTATAGCAGGCCTGGCCCGCCACGTCGCCAGCAGAGCCAGGTCGGTTTTGCCGCTGGCTGTCAGAGGCCATTCACTTAAAGGCACCCAGCGCTGAGGTCTCAACCAGCGGGGCAAAGCCTGACTTAATTTTTGCTTGAGTTCGGTAAGCAAAACAGGACCTTGAAAAAAGGCACTCAGGCCATAAAGTGGGTGCTCTATTACCGCAGCAGATTGACAGCCAGCCAGCTTTAAAGCCGCTTCGATTTCTTCCGGGCAAATCAAATAACCCCGGGACTTAAATTGACGATCCAGACGTCCGACAAAGACATACGCACCGTCAGCTCGCAACCGCACGCTGTCACGGGTACGATACCAACGCCGGCCCTGAGCCTCTGTAAAACGCTCTGCACTAAGTTGCGGATCTTGCCAATAATCAAGAGCCAGTCCATCCGCAGCAATCCAGAGTTCCCCTACATTTTTAGTCAGAGAATCCTGGGCTTCAAAGGGCAGAATTTTCCCGTCTCCTGCCAAAGCATATTTCACACCTGGTAAAGGCTCTCCCAAAAGCGGCTCTTGCCAATCAGAGTCACAAAGCACCAGACTGGTACAGATAGTAGCCTCAGTCGGCCCATAGACATTAAAAAGGCGGAAGCGACAGGCCCAGTTTCGTACCTGCTCAGCGGGTGGAGCCTCCCCCCCGATCACCAGGGTCTTAAGACTACTCGGTAATAAGTCCGGGTCCAGCGCATTTAAGAGAGCGGGCGGCAAATCCAGACAGCTAATCCCTTGCTCAAAGAGCAAGTGATAAAAATAAGGCAGACTGCGCAAAGGGTCGGGGGCGATCACCAGGCTAGCGCCTGATAATAAAGCACAACCCCAGTCTGAAATAGAAGCATCAAACAGAGGGGAAAGGAGCCAAAAACAGCGGTCTGCAGGCTCCAATCCAAAGGCTTTGATTTGGGCCTCTAAAACGGTCACCAGACCGGCATGCGGCAATCGCACCCCTTTGGGCTCCCCCGTTGAACCCGAAGTAAAGATCAGATAGGCCGGGTCATTTGCTGCTACAGCGACGAACGCAGCTTGCGTTTCAGGCTGCCATTGCGCCAGGCTGGCTTCTGTCTCTGGAGAAAGTACAAAACAAATCTGAGCGCGTTGCAAGCGTTGCTGACGGCGCTCTGAATCGGCAGACAGTTCTGAGTCGAGAGGAACCCAAACCGCTCCCAGGGCCCAGAGTGCTAGCACCGAGCGCAAAAAAGCGATCGAGCGCGGATAAGCAATGCCCACCTGTTGCCCTGCGGTGATACCTGCTTGCTGGAGCTGACTGGCCAGGGCCAAAGACTGCTGGGCCAGCTCTAAATAGCTACAAATCTGCCCCCCGACCTCAACAATAGCGACAGCCTCAGGCTGGCTGTCGACTTGCGCTTGAAAGACCTCCCAAAACCCCCTGAATACTTGCGTCATGATCTCGGCTCGGCTCTATTTTTAAGGGGCTGAAAATAGCCATAATCGGACAGGGTCGAGCCCCGCGAGGCATTATCAGGATCTGGAGCTTGTGAATCAGGACAAACCCAACGTAGATCCAAAGAATAACGCATCTGAGGTCCAGGATTGATGCGGGTCTGGTGTAAGTGAGCGGCCGCAAAGAGCAAGATTTCACCCTGTTGACAGTCAAAACCCAGCGGCTGACCCGGTGGCTGACAAGCACGCGGATACTCCCCCTGAGAAGCGCTTTGAGCCTGAAAGCCGGTCTGCGCTTTCCAGGCTTGATAATCAAATTGCGCTGAGTCATTGGCGACAGACTGCCCAAAGGCTGCCGGCCAAAACCAAAAAGTTTGCTCAGCCGGATAGCTGCGCAAGGGCAACCATAAATTAATTTGCCCGGCAGGATTGGCATACCAGGTATCACGATGGGCATAATAGACCGCTGCCGCTGCTGGCAAGGCCTCAGCACCGGGAATAATCGCTCGCAGTCGGGGGAAGTCAATCATCATTTGGGCAGGAGCAAGCCCTAAGGACTGCATCAGATTAAGATAATACCCTTGTAAGATAGGATCAGATTGCAAGTCTTGCCGCAGCACGGCCAAACGCGCTTGCAAGCTTTGATTGTCGATTTGCAGATGCAGATCTGGCAGACACAAACCGCTAAAGGCCTGGCCTAACTGCAACCAGACATGATTTGCCAGTTCAAAAGCCTCTGCCCTGAAAAGCTGTAAAATCTGCCCTGCTAAAATCTGCTCAGGCCAGCCCGGTTCCAGCCTGAAGCGTCTTGCTAATGGCCACAAGCCACGGACTTGCGTTAAATTGGATTTAGACATCTCTGTGCCCCAGTCTGAGCTGATCTTGCAATAAAGTCGCACTCAAAATCATCTGTAGTGGTGGATCCCAAGCGATCTGCTCAGCCAGACTTAAATCAGGCCAACGCTTAAAAAAGGCCTGCAAAGCAGAGCGTGATACCAATGGCGGCAAAGGCAAGCTCAGTAATTGCCGCTCAACAAACTGACGCCAGCCAGCAAACAAACCCAGCGGCGGAGCTGTAAACGGATGCTTGGCACGCTGTAACACAGCGGTGGGCAAACGTCCGTGCATGGCCTGCCGCAAGGGCATTTTTTCGAGCCCTGTCTCTGAGAAAAAACTAACCGGGTCAACCCCCTGCAAGCTTTCAAATAAATGGTGATCCAAAAAAGGCGGACGCCCTTCAATGCTATACATCATTTCAGCGCCATCCCCAACCGTCGGCAAAATATACTGGGCCAGAGCCAGATCTCTCCAGAGGCGATTGGATTGATGTAAAATATGCCGTCCGGCCAATTGACGGGAGTCAAAAGCCGCTGCTAAAGCCGCCACAGGATCATAGTCCTGCAGCTGATCTGAGATTAAAAAATGCTGCAAGCGCTTACCCAGACTGGCTTTGGCTTGTAAAAACTGAGGCACGTGCCCCCAACTGGCTAACAATCGGCTCAGATCAAGTGATTCTACGCCAACCTGATGGATGCCCGCCACCCGGGGGTCATGCTCACTCCAACCCAGATCCCCTCGAAAATGTGTATAACCAAACAAAAGCTCATCAGCCCCTTCTCCAGTCAGAGCGACCTTAAAGCCAGCTTGTTGAATCTCACGATTAAGCAAGGCTTTGGCAACGGCATGACCATTGATCATCAGGCCTTCGCTATGATAAACCGTCTCGGCGTAAGCGGCTGCGATCTGGGCGCTGCTGACAGGAACCTCATGAAAAGGGGAGTCCAAATAAGCAGCGATCTCTGTCGCTGCCGCTAGCTCGTTATAAGCAGGAGACTCGGGAAAAGAAACACTAAAGCAAGGCGTTTGGGGGCGTTCAGCACAAACCCCAGCCAGTATACTGGCCGAATCGAGCCCACCACTGAGATGGGTGCAGAGAGGCACATCAGCAGCCAATCTTAAACGAATAGACTCTTGTAAATTGGTCTGTAAAGCAGTACTATCACTTGCTCGCCAGGGCCGTAAGTCGGCTAGCAGCGGGTCTTCTAGATCCCAGTAGCGTTTCAGCTGGACTTGTCCGGCCTCTGCTATCAATAGGTGTCCTGGCGGGAGCTGCTTAACACCGCTAAACAAACTTTGGCCCGGCAAGAGATACTGCAAGGCAAACGATTGCAGCAACCCCGCCAGGTCCCAATCAGCAGCCCAGCCACTGGCAAAGAGAGCCCGCGCTTTGGATGCCAATCGCAGTCCCTGGGCATCCTGTGCATAGACCAGTGGCTTGACTCCCAAACGATCGCGGGCAGCAATCAAACGCTGGCCATCCCAGATGATCAGCGCAAATTCCCCTCTGAGAGCATGCACAAAGTCCAGGCCATCACGCTGATACAAAGCCAATACCAATTCAGAGTCCGATTCGGTTTGAAAACGATACCCTTGAGCAGCCAGGCTTTGACGGAGCGCCTGTTCCCCGTAAAACTCGCCATTGACGACAGCATGTAGCTGACCATCATTGCTATGCAAGGGTTGTGAACCATTGCTAAGACCACGAATCGCCAAACGGGTTTGGCCCAGCGCCACTTGCTGGCTAGCGTTCAACCAGAGCCCTTGCTGATCAGGCCCACGGGCTTTCAGGGTTTGTAAGGCTGCTTGCAAAGGCAATCTATGCAGTGGAGCCCCCCAGCTCCACTGGGCAATTATGCCACACATGGCAATAAAAATCGCTTGCGGGTTTCGTTGTCAGCATCGGCTAAAAAGCCCGAGTAATCAGCTAAAGCATAGGCTCTTCCCAACAATGAATCCAGCTCTAATTGCTGATTTGCCAATAACCGAACCGCTTCATTAAAGTCCCCATAAAAAGCCCCTTGTAAACGCAAGTCTTTGCGCACCCAGGCCGAGAAATCAAAGCGCATCGGCTGGAGATGTCGACTTTTGAGCAATAGAGTACCGCCAGGACGTAGCAGGCGTTGGCTATAATCCAAAATCTTTGGATTCAAACCGGTTTCGATAATCCAGTCCCAATGATTGTCAACCTGAGGCGCTAAATCAGCTTCCGCCAGACAATCGATCTGCTGAACTCCTTTTAAAGTCAGTACTTGCCGGGTTAGATGAGCAATACGATTGTCACCCACAATCAAGACCCTATCTTGAGACTTTAGATTGGCTTTCAAGATTCCCAATGCAGCGGCCACAGGCTCTGTGTAAGCGCCCGCTCGCCAGTCCAGGCCAGTTGGGAGACGGTAGCAAGCCCGAGCCGGCACACACAAATACTCAGCAAAAGCGCCATGCAAGTCCTGGCCCAGCATTTTCACATCTGGGCAATGTTCTGGGGTCTGACGACAACAGGCCGTGCAAGTCCCGCAACCCAGCAAGGGATGCACGGTCACTGCATCACCAATGCTTAGATCAGTCACATCCTGGCCGCAAACCAGAATTTCGCCAGCCAGCTCATGCCCTGGTATCAGCGGATCAATGGCCGGCAAGCGCCCTTGCATAATCAAAATATCCGTGCGGCACAAACCAGCCGCACGCACGGCAATCAAAACCTGATCTGGGCCTGGCTGAGGTTGCTGCAATTCTCTTAAGCCCAGTTCTTGCGCTGATTTATATAGAGCCTGCATCTTTTATTCCGCCATTAAGTGTATTTTCTACACTTTATATCATAATCGAAAGCTGACTAAAAATCAAGAGAGACAACAAAACCCTTTTCAGGAGCGTCTTATTTGCCTGCCAATGGCTGAAATTTGAGCTCACCGAAGCGATCTAAACGATGCACGCCGCCAAAGGTAATCGACCAACAATGAAAATCAGAGATTTCTTGTGGGCGACGGCGGCAAAAATTACCTTTCCAGACGCTCTTGCCGTCGGGTGCACGGGCGCCCATCGAGCGAAATGGAATCGCAATTTCAGTAATCCAGCCATGGGAAAAAGCGCGTGATGCACTCTGCCAGGGCTGGTTCCAACTTTTGTCGTAAGACGCTCTTTCATAACGCAGATTCGCCGGGTTCACCACAAAATAATAATAATTCTGTACTGACTGGCCGGGGTTCAGAAAAATCTGTACCGTATCATCTTGCTCTAAAAGAGCGCTAGAAGTCTGACGCGAGACATGCATGCGGTCGATACGCGGCTCATCGTTGATATAAGAGATATAAAGTGCCTCTTGATCATAAGCCAGTTTGATCTCTGTCGTCGTATCGGCTTTGGCAGCACCTGTACTCCAGTAAAGCCCAGGCAAAGAAACGGCATTTTTCCAGGCCTCGTCATCCAGACGCCCATCAATGCGGGGTGCAGACGACACCTCAGGAATTTGGGTCTGTGGCAAAGGTCTGGCGGCTTTGAGAACTTCTGTCGGTGGGCGCGTAGAAGCCACAAAACCCTGTTTTTTAGCCATATTTGTCTGCTGATAAATAAGACTGGTTTTTTCAAGGTCAGCCAGATAAGCAAACAAACGACTGCGAAGAGCTGGAGCCAGGCTGCGCGTCTGATCTTCCGCTACTGCTTTAACATCAACAACCCAAGACAAAGGTTGATCGGCACTCATGCGCTGCCCAGCCTGAGTGAAAGCTTGAGAAAGCCGCTGCAATTTTTGCCCCAGCTCAACCAGAGGTGTACGTGAAGACAGACTCAAAGACTGAGTATCGACCCCACGCTTGGCCAGGTTAAGTAACCATTCACCGAGGTCGTTACTTTGTTGGCTAAGGGTTTTGACCAAATCGTGATGGGGAACCAGGGCCGGTTGTCGAAAAGGCCCCTGAGCCAAATCATCTAAAATCGGCTGAGTCAGATTGCGCATCGCAAAAATCGAAACGCCACTGGCCTGACGGCTTTGCAATGTGTAAATTTGATTTAAGAGCTCTAAATGATCGCCGCGTATTTTATGGGCCCCAATAATCGGGTAAAGCATATCCATGCGTTTCCCCTGATCCGTTTCCCAGTCCATCCAGATATCTAAATCGCGATAATTATCGGTATACATCATCGGAGAGGTGTAGTCGACCCAGTTATTATTGGCCCAATGGCGCCAATTTTGCATTTTGGTAATGCGCGCCTGGATCTCGTTGCGAAAAACAGCGCCACCCAAACTCAATCCTTTTTTGCTATTGGCCAAATCCAGGCGCAGGGACTGCACCATACTATTGACTTGCTCTTCACGCCAGAGGTGCCATTCGGCTTGCAAATCAGAGGTCGGATGAATCCGAGGCGGTGGAAAGGTACCCACTTTGCGATAATAATCCAACTGAAAACGGGTCAGGCTGAGATCATCTTCGACCTGGCGATTGCCATAGCGAATATAGTCCAGCATAAAACCATTGATCGGATAACGTTCAGCCGTTTGGGCCATCAAACCTGATAAGAGCTGTCGCCACTCATGAGAAGCGGGGCTAATAAACGAGTCTGATTCATTTTCAATCTCTAAATTGTTGCTTTGATAGCCTTCGCCATCCAGGGGTTTAGACATCAGCGCAGGCAAACGCAAGGTGATTTGATTCTGCTTGGCTATCGTCGGTGAGAGCACACGAAAAATCCAAAACCAGGGGTAGACTTCAATTTGCTCAGCCTGAGCAGCATCGGTAAGCAAACGCAAAAGATCAATTTGTTTAGCTTGCAAAGCAGGGTCTAGCTCAATGATGGGGTTTTTGAAGAGTGCATAACCGCGCCGAAAAACCTCTGGATAAAGTGCATTAAAACCAGCTGCTTTAAGTCGCTTGACCAGACTGCGCATCGACGCAGCATCTGGGGGCAGCATCGCCGCATCCAAGAGCGCGCCACGCAATTCAACAGTTCGTGTGGGTACCATGCGAATTTGTGCATCGATCAGGATCTCGTAAGCTTGTTTAAGCTTTTGCTTGATTTCCTGGGGTTCAGGCTTCTTTTGATCCGGTTTGGGCTCTAAAATACTGAGGGTTTCAGCAACCTGATCCAATTGTTTGCGAACGCCAGCAGCATCCACATAAGGATCCAGCCGTAAAACCAGCCATTGGTCTGAGATTTGCTTATATAAAGCTTTGATCTGACCAGGATCTTGTTGATCACTGCTATTCAAGGTTTCAAACTGAGAAGGCAAGACCTGAGCAGCATGAACCGACCCTGTCGAAAAGCCCGACAGGACCAAGATCAGAGCTAAAGTAAAACAAGCTAAATTCCGATTAATCATGTTCTCCCTATTTTACACTTAAGTCAGACCAGATGCCCAAAGATCAACACAAGTTTTCTAGTCAGAGGCTATAATAGACAAAGTCACAGCAGCATTCTAACTGAGCGACAAAGAGGAACAGACAGCCTATGACGGACAATAAAGCAGCCAAAATATTAGTTGTGGAGGATGATCCCGATCTCTCCCTGCTGATCAAGCTCGAACTTGAAACCGAGGGCTATGACGTTCATTTGGCGATTGACGGCATGCAAGCCTTGATTGAAGCGCGCCAGCTATCACCAGATCTAATGGTACTTGATCGCTCATTACCCAAGATGAATGGAATCGAAGTTTGCCGTCGACTACGACAATCTGAGCAATTCCCAATTTTAATGCTAACCAGTTTTGATCGTGTCGAAGAAAAAATCGAAGGCCTTGATGCCGGTGCCAGTGACTATTTAACCAAACCCTTTCATATCGAAGAATTACTCGCCCGCATTCGGGCTTTGCTACGCACGGTTCAAAGCAAACAAGAGACACAATTAAGCTTTGCCGATGTGACCGTCGATCTACTCAAACGAGAGGCTCACCGCGGTGAACGCCAGCTGAATTTATCTGCCAAAGAATTTGATTTGCTGGTTTATTTTCTCAAACATCCCAATCAGGTCTTGTCTAAATCTCAGATTATCGAACGGGTCTGGGAATGGGATTACAGTGGTGAAGACAATATCGTCGAAGTTTATATGCACAATCTACGCAAAAAACTACAATACAATAAGTCCGAGCCGCAACTCCTGCAGACCATCCGCGGCGCAGGCTATATTCTACGAGAAGGTTAAGGTTATGAGCTTACGTTATCTAACCGCCGGAGAATCTCATGGCCAGGCCCTGATGGGCATTATCGAAGGCTTACCTGCTGGCATTGTCATTGATCAAGAATCTCTAAGCCACCATTTACAACGCCGCAAGCAAGGCTATGGCCGTGGTCGCCGCATGCAAATCGAGAATGACGCCATTGAAATCATGGCAGGTGTGCGACATGGACAGACTTTAGGTAGCCCGATTGGCGTTGTCTTACCCAATCGTGACTGGAAAAACTGGCAAGATATTATGCAGCCTGAGCCCGCTGAAGGTCAGATTAAGCGTGAAGTTTTTGTGCCTCGCCCAGGCCATGCCGATCTGATTGGCGCCATCAAATACGGTTATAGCGATTTACGCAATTCTTTAGAACGAGCCAGCGCTCGGGAAACTGCCATGCGTGTCGCCCTGGCCTGTTTTGCGCGCCAATTTTTGGAACAATTAGATATCCATGTCGCCAGCCGCGTGACCCGAATCGGCGCTGTTAGCGATGCTTCACAGCCACAGTTTGAAATCGCCAGCCTGAACGCAGAAGTCGATCCGTCCCCTGTCAGAGTCCTCGACAAAGCAGCCGAAGCAGCGATGATCGCAGCGATTGATCAGGCCAAAGCCGACGGTGACAGTCTCGGTGGTGTTTTTGAAGTCTATGCCATAGGGCTCCCGATCGGCCTGGGCTCTTATAGCCAGTGGGATCGCAGGCTAGACGCCCGTATTGGCGAGGCGTTTTTGGGCATGAATGCGATTAAAGGTGTTGAGCTTGGTTTGGGCTTTCAAGCCGCTGAAGTCCCAGGCTCTCTGGCCCATGACGAAATGGAACCTGGTCTGAGCCCACTGGACGTCACTTACCGTAGCAATCGCTCAGGTGGGATCACAGCCGGCGTCAGTACTGGTCAGCCTCTGGTGGTCCGCGTCGCCAAAAAGCCGATTGCGACTTTGATGCGTCCCCTGGACTCCGTTGATACCCGCACTGGCGAAGCAGCCAAGGCGCATATTGAACGTTCCGACACCTGCGCTGTCCCCGCTGCTGCCGTGATCGGGGAAAGCTTACTGTGCTTGATACTGGCTGAGTTTATTCTCGAAAAATTTGGTGGCGATAGCCTGGCTGAGATTCAAGTGCGTTTGCAAGCCTGGCGTCAACAAACCCAAAACAGAAGCAAATAAATCAGCCTCTGCGACTGATCTGAAGCCGGTTTAAAACGTTGCCTTTTGGAATCTATTTGATGACGCTATGAAGATAGTTTAACGTTTCCAAAAAACCAACATAAACCCTTGATGAAATTGTCTTAAATTAATGAAAATTAAGGCAATCTTTACCATTTCTTTGCTAATAGAACCTTGTCGGGACTTCACTTTATTCTTTATGATGCCTATACCCGATCTAAATTTTGATCACTGGCCGTTCAGGCAAGGAGTTTTACAATATGCAGGTTCTTAAAATTGATTATCAAGATCCTCAGGCTTCAGCTGAGTTTTCACGCTCACTGAAAGAAACCGGCTTTGGCGTGCTCTATAATCACCCGATTGATCAGACTTTAATTGATGAAGTTTATGCGGACTGGAAAGGCTTTTTTGCTTCAGAAAGCCTCAAGCAAAAATATCTATTTAACAAAGCTGAGCAAGATGGTTTTTTCCCTCAGACAGTCTCAGAGCAAGCCATTGGTTTTTCACAAAAAGACTTAAAAGAGTTTTTTCAATATTATCCCTGGGGCCAATACCCGACAGAGCTCTCTGATAAAACGCGCTTGCTATTTAGCCAATTGGCCAGCCTGGCAACAGAGCTGCTGACATGGATCGAATCCCATTTACCTGCTGAAATTGCCCAAACATTGGAAATGCAACTCAAACAAATGATCGAAGACAGCCCCCAGACCATGTTGCGTATATTGCATTACCCGCCCCTGACGCAATCGGCTCCTGAAAGTGGTGCAGTACGTGCAGCTGCTCACGGGGATATCAATCTCTTGACCGTACTGGTCGGCGCTACCACCAATGGCTTACAAGTGCAAGATAGCAATGGCGATTGGTACGAAGTGCCTTGTGACCGCGAAAGCCTGGCTATCAATATTGGCGATATGCTGCAAATGTGTACCCAGGGCTATTACCGCTCGACCATTCACCGGGTGATCAATCCCGATGGGGCGACCAACGCATCGCGTCTTTCAATGCCTCTGTTCTTGCACCCTCGTTCAGATGTACGCTTGTCCCAGCAATACACTGCTGGCGAGTTTTTAAACGAGCGCCTCAGCGCCATTGGCGTTAAGTAAACCGTTTCTCTTCTCAAACGCCTGTCGGATCTCCCTCCTGACAGGCCACGCTGAGCAGCCCGCATCAACGGCTGTTCAGCGTTTCATTTTTTGCCCTATACTTCTTATACTTCGAAGCATTCAATACAATACCAAAGGATTACCCCATGTTTTTAGGATTACGCTCTCTAATTTTCCAGGTTCCGGATTTGGCTGCAGCCAGCCAATGGTACCAAACGGTTTTGGGCTTTCAGCCTTATTTTGATCAGCCCTTTTATATTGGATTTAATATTGGTGGCTTTGAGCTGGGTCTGCAACCCCAAGACGAAGACCAAGGACGCCTGGAGCGTATTAAATCAGGCCATACAGGTAGCGTTTGTTACTGGGCTGTAGAAGATATTCAGGCCAGCTTCGATCGCTTGCTCAGCCTGGGCGCAGAACCCCATGGAGAGATCCAAAACGTGGGCGGTGAAATCGAGTTGGTCGGCTTTGATGATCCCTGGGGCAATACTTTTGGCATCATTTACAATCCAGAATTTCGCTATCAGGCCCCCCCAAACACTGAGGTCTGATGCAAAGACGCTCGATACCAGCAATTGAAATCCCGGTGGCCTGGGGCGATATGGATGCCTTTCAGCATGTCAATAACACGGTGTTTTTACGCTGGTGTGAGTCCGCCCGCCTACGAATTTTTGAAGATACGGGTCTAATTGCCAGCCATCAAAGCACAGGAATAGGTCCAATTCTGGCCTCTATCCAATGCCGCTTTCGAGCCCCGGTACTCTACCCTGAAAGCGTGCAAGTTGAAGTCAAGATTCTGCGTCTCGGTCAGCAAGACTTTGAACTGGATTACCAGATCTATGCTGTCAGTACAGGTATTTGTGTCGCTTCAGCTCAGGACCGCTGTGTGATCTTTGATTATCACAATCAGACCAAAGCGGACTTCCCACCCCAGGTGCGCAGTGCTTTTGAAGCGAACTACCTGCTCGACAAAGTCTGAATGAAGTATTCAGACTTATTTAATGGCCATGCGATAAATTCATGAGCACGGCCAGGGCCTGATTAAAAAAGTTCCAGACCTGACTCTGTTGCTGGAGCGCTTCTTTGAAAGTGAGCAAATCAGCACTGTGAAGCACCAGTTGGCTCTGCTCCCACTGGCCAATCGGTACTGCATGTTGTTGTTCTGCTGGCACACGCCAGAGAGGACGAACAAACCAATGCGGCTGCTTGATCTCAGCGGAACTTGGTGTGAAGCCCACTTGAATCTGGCGATCGGCCTGGCGCAGAGTAAAACGCATCTCCATGTCCTGGGGCCAGGTTAGTAGATGGCCCGCCTGGGCCTGGTAATGGTTGTGCAATTGATTTAAAAGAAAATGGCTATTGCTATAAGTGTATTGTAATTCTTGAAAGGCCGCCCCGGCAATCATAAATATAGAGCCTCCGGCCAGGGGGTGACGTGGCAATTCCCAGGGCAATTCGTCTAAGCGGCGCAGATGCTCAAGCGAGCGGTTTAAATAATCCGCCAATTGTTTCTCCAGCCAGGCATAGCCTACTTCTTGCTTATGGCCGGGTAGAATAAACTCTGCAATTGGGTCATAGTTTTTGCCCTGGGGGTGAGCCAAAAAAAGCAAATGCATATTCCCTATCTGCAATGCCGCTTCCAGTGATTTTCCCGGCTTGGCTTCCTGAGAAACAAGCCACCCCCGTGGGTCCCACTTGAGCGCCGTGTTTTCCTGATCTTCGCGCCAGGGGATCAAAGTCGCACCCACAGACGCCACAATTTGCATGGCCCAGTGCAGTTCTTCACTGGCCATTTTAACTTGCGTAGGGGTCTGGGTTAATAGCTGCCAAACCGGGAGTTGAGTAACCATCTTTAGAGCTCCTTTTATTGTATAACAATGGGTTTCAGACTGAATTTAAACATTTTAGTCACCACACTCAGTATAGCAATCGTCTAAACAAAAACGATAAAGACAACCTGAACCAAGAACAGGCTGTCTTCATTTACACGTTTACTCAACGGCAGTGATGAGTCGTCGTTTGAGACTAGACTCCAGGGGTAAAAAGAGCCCCCATCGCAAGAGCACCAGATAGAGCCCGCCCAGCAAAGCTAATGCCATCCAGGCGCCCAAATGAGCCATATCGTCGGCATAGGCCAAAGCATGCACGCTTTGCGCCAAAAAAAACATAGCCAGTAAATTAAATAAAAGCATCCAGCCAAAACGCAATCTAGCCAACAATTGTTTGATCAATACTGTCTCCAGAGGCTTGCCTTGTAAAAGACTGAGTAAGCCTTGGCGCTCGGACCGATTAAAGCTCAAACTATAGGCCAGGAAGCAGAAAAATAGAACCAAGACCAGAAATGTATCCTGGTAATGCCAGAAGTTTTGACTATTCCAGCGCATACAGACCGCAGCAATAAAGCCCGTCAGCAAATAACAAATAATTATTTTCACTTATCTAGCCCTCGCTTTCAATGATTTGACGATTGAGATTATTTTGTAAGGGTAAAATAATCAAGAGATAAAAACTCTGAGCAAAAATCAGACTTAATAAACTAATCGCTAATGCACCGCCAAGTTCTTTGGGCACATCCAAATTACCTAAAGCCTGAACAACACCTAATAAGGTACTGACTCCAGCAGCTAAAAATCCGTATTTTGCAAGATTGCTCAAAATTTGCAAACTTAACTGTGGCGACTGCTCTCTTGCTCCCAGTCCCATAGCCTGTAGAAAGGCCTGAATAATCTCTGAAGGGGGATAATTGATAAAAACAAAAATCCAGCCTGCGGCCACAAAAAGCATTGAGGGAGGATCAATAAAATTAAGCAGGCTCATGCCATTGACTGTCGAATAAACATATAAAGCCAAGGACATTAATACCATATAAAACAAGGACTTAATCCACTTCATCTTAATTAACTCCGATTCCGATTGATTTCAATAATAAAAGTCAGGGCGTCTTCCGTTTGAATTGGAAAATGCGTCTTAAGCGATTGGCTGTGTTCAGGGCGCTGCCAACGTTGGGCCTGAACAGGAGGTGAATCCATTTGCATAGGCACCCAAAAACAAAGCGCGATCACCACAGCCAGAGCCGGTAAATGAAAAGCATCAAACCAGCGGTCGACTTGCTGAAGCCAGCGATTAATACGAGACACTTGTTCGGACTCCCGCTGCAGGCGAGCCAGTAAACGCAGCTCAAAGTCGTCAGAAATCACTTGCTCGTCTAAGCACTCCAGAGCTTGCCAGGCAGCCAATGCTACAGCCAGGTTCGGCTGAGACTGACAATCATGGCACTGCTCTAAATGAGAGAGGAGGTCCGCTTGCTCAGCTCCAGAAGCCTTCTCTGCTAAGGCTTCTAATATCACTTCAGGTTGAGGACAGTCTGTAGGACTCATCTTAAGTTCTTTCCTTTAGTTTTTCGCCAAGCTTTTTCAAGGCCCGAAAGACCTGTACCTTGACGCTTTTCGCCGGGCAGTCCAGAATCTCAGCAATCTGGCCATATTTCAGATCTTGAAACTTACTCAGAATCAAGACCTGCTGCTGTTTCAATGGCAAAGCTTGCAATGCGACTTGAACCTGTTCTCGGCTTTCACTCGCCAGAACCTGCTGCTCAGGCGACAAAGCCAAACTCGGCAAATCAAAGCTTTGATCTAGCGACTCCATTTTTTGAGGTCGCCGACCTTGCTTGCGCCAGTGATCAACCAGAACATGATAAGCCAGACGATAAATAAAGGTCGAAAATTTGGCTTTGGGCTGATATTTTTTTGTTTTCCAAACTTTAATCAAAACCTCCTGTGTCAGTTCTTCAGCAGATTCGGCATCACCCAGCTGACGATAAAAATAATTCATCAGGGGTTGCTTCCAGCGTTTCACCAACAAACGATAAGCCTGTTGATCTCCATTCACAATTTGCAGCATCAAGGCTTCGTCTTGAACTGTTAGTGGAGTGGATAAAGGCTGCTGCATGTTTCTCTTCTGCTTTCTAATCACTTAAACGTCAGCCAAATTAAAAGGTTACTTCAATCGGAAAATTTTTTTAAATATTAATCAATTGACTCAAAACAGGATCGCTCCAGCATGACAAAGGCACATCTTAGTCGTCTGTGATTCATCAAGTCACAGACTGGCTTTTAGGTACTGACTGTGGCACAATCGAGAGCATCTTATTTTTTTGGAGTCTATTCATGACAGTTCCTCTGTGGTGTTTGTTTATCGCTTCTTTATTGCCCGTCGTCTGCGCTGGTATGGGAGCCTATTACCGCAATCAATTGCCCGGTGGTGCCGATAATAAATCTCCGCGCCAACAGGCCATGCAACTCGAGGGCCCTGGTGCGCGAGCCTATGCCGCCCAAAACAATGCCTGGGAAGCCCTGGCAGTATTTACGGTCGCTGTCGTGATCAACCATCTAGCCGGGGGCAACCCACAAACCTCCGCCCTGGCTGCCGGCTTATTTCTGGCAGCCCGTGTCTTGCACCCAGTCTTCTATATCAAAAATATCGATATCCTGCGCAGTTTGTCATGGCTGGTCGGTCTGGCCGCTTGTATCTGGCTTGTCATTCTGGGGGCAATGGGTAGCCCTGTCCTTGGTTAAATCATCGAGCCAAAAAATAATTACACGGATTTTCAAATTATTTTTTGGCTCGACAAGCTGAGTTAAGCCTTCTCTAAGATTTAATTCAGCTTAAAACAAGATTATGGGTCTTGACATTTCCTTAGTGAAACGTTAATATGAATAAACGAACTCCGAGTGACATCGAGAGAAGCGTCCAACCGGACTGAGTGAAACTCTCAGCCAAAAGCTCAAGAGGGGCGGAAGCGACTGCCTCAGAGATTTGGTGCAAGCCAGATAGCTGAGACAAGACAATAGCCAGCCAACTTAAGCGGGGAGACAAAGCCTGAGAGCCGTAGAAACGGAAAGCAGGAAGTTTGCTGGAAGCAGCAAAGCAGCTCCGCGAGAGGTGAAATCCC